>CAYGNZ010000030.1:0-750 GCA_964351345.1 uncultured Bdellovibrionales bacterium
GCGTAGGTAGGTGGACTTTCCGCCCATATTTGGACCCGTAAGCACGGCCAGTCGCTTTGACTCTCGGGAGAGGAACACGTCATTGGGCACAAAGTTGTGTGGTCCAATCACACGCTCAACCACGGGGTGCCGACCCTGAGTCACTCGCAACTCTGTTGAGCCAGGACGAAGTGTCGGGCGAACGTAGTTATGTCTCCTCGCAAGCTCGGCAAACGCGCACACCGCATCAAGCTCGCTGAGAATGCGTGCTACTTTCTGTAATCGTCCTGCAGCTTCCTTAACTTCTCCCCGGAGTTGAGTAAAAAGATCTCGTTCAAGATCAAGCTGTTTCCCTTTGGCTGAAAGAATCGCCACTTCGTACTCTTTCAGCTTCGGCGTGACGAAGCGTTCCGCGTTGGTCAAAGTTTGCTTGCGTTCGTATTCCGCGGGCACCTTACTGAGATGACTCTTGGAGACCTCAATAAAATAGCCAAAGACGTTGTTGTATTTAATCTTCAGCGCACCAATAGAGGTTCGTGCCTTTTCCGCCGCTTCTAGTTCTGCGAGCCATGTTTTACCGTTTGCTCGAATACCGCGTAGTCGGTCAACTTCTTCGTTATAGGATTCTCGAAAAATTCCTCCTTCACTCACTCGAATCGGTGGCTCTTCTACCAAGGCTTGCTGCAGCAATTCTCGCACGTCACCGAGAGAGTCAAATTCGTTGCGAAGCGTGTGGAGGCGTCCAGACGTGCCCTGAGCGAGAATCGATTC
>CAYGNZ010000030.1:760-15869 GCA_964351345.1 uncultured Bdellovibrionales bacterium
TTTGCGGTAGGCTCAAAAGAGAATCTCTCAGGGTGGCGAGATCACGTGGATTTGCTCGCAAGCTTCGTAGTCTCGTGACTAAGCGATCAATATCCCGAATCGAGGCAAACTCCTGGCGTAGACTCTCAAGCATCTCGGGCTGCGCGAGAAACTCATCAATGACGTCATACCGCTGTTCAATTTCATCCTGCACTGCGCTTGGCGAAAGGAACCACTCGCCAAACATTCGGGAGCCCATTGCCGTTCGCGTATAATCAATATGTGCTAAGAGCGAATTCCGCCGCTCACCAGAAAGTCGTGTCTCACAAATTTCGAGATTTCGGCGAGTCGTTGCATCAATAAAAACTGTTCGAGACTGCTCTTCGACTGAGAATTGGGCAATTCCCGGCGAACTTCCAAAAGACACTTCCTCAATATATTCAACACTGGCATCAAGCACTGCGCGGCCTGCCTCGCTGAGCTTCTCAACCTCGGTGGAGACCATAGTTTGTTGAGAGTCTTTCGCTAAAAGCTCTTCTACTCGTGAACTTGCCTCAGCTCGAGATAGTTTTGAAAATGGCCGCGAAACAATTTTTGTTTGCAGCTCTTTGGCAAGCGCACGGACCTCTCGTAACCAGGGAGCTGCTGTCCCACCTTTTGCCAGAGTCACAGGCGCTGAAAATAACGTTGAGGGAAGGATGAGTTCTGCAGGGTGAATTCGTCGTATCACTTCGATAAGCTCATCGAGTGTTTCTGCTTCTCGAATACGGAGGTGTCCGGTAGAGACATCAACATAACTCACCGCCGCCATGCCGCTCGGGGCCTGGCACGCAGCCGATAAATAATTGTATTGCTTCTCATCAAGCCCGTCGCCCTCAAAGCGCACACCGGGAGTTACGATTCTCGTAATCGCGCGTTTTACCATTCCCTTTGCTTGTTTCGCATCCTCAACTTGCGAAACAACAACACAACTAAATCCCTCGCTGAGAAGCTTTGGCAGATAATTCTCAAGCGCATGGTGAGGAACACCACACATAGGGATTGGATTCTCTTGATCCTTATCGCGCGAGGTAAGCCGGATCCCGAGCACTTCGGCGGCAGTAACTGCATCTTCAAAAAAAACTTCGTAAAAATCCCCGACCTGAAACAGAAGAATATGTTCTTGGTACTCTTTTTTGATGTCGACGTATTGCTGCAACATCGGCGCGAGTTTTCGTTTCGTTTTCTCGTTCTTCACCGAGGCGGTAAAACTTGTTGCGGGCCTGGCCCCCTGCTTCGAGCTTTCCTCAATGTCTTTTTCGATACCTTTTATCGAAGGGGATGAAGCGTTTCCTTCTGAAACTGCGGTGTCTAAAAAACCAAGTTGCTGAGATTTCTCGCCGTGCATGCTCCTTTTCTCAGCAAGAGACATATCGCAAATCACCCCTATTCGGATTAAAGTAGTAGGTTATAGAAAAGCCGTGGCAGAATTGCTTTGGCGCAAAGTTGCAGTGCCTCAAAGTATAGGCCAGAGGCGATATGGTTTCCAGTTCGCCTACTAGGATAAAGGTACTAATTCTTTGCAGGAGAATCTCGATTCTCCAAGGTGTTTAGCAACGTTGCCAGTTGAGAATCGCGCCACTGCCTAGGTCTAGCTTGGCGAAACATGAAAACTGAGCCTAGCGTGGACACCGCTAAGTAGCCGTTCTTTCTTTGTTTTCTCGACCCCTCTCAAAGTTTTTGAGAATTCTGACGATTTATCGAACGACCACTCAAGGATGAAGTATTAGGTTGTCGTGAGCAGTATAACTATACGTTCTAACAAACAATCCCTAAACGCCCTTCGTCGTTTTGACGAGAGTACGCGTTTATTGCAGCAGAGTTTTACACGACTCTCCTCTGGTCTGCGCATCAATAAGGCCGGCGATGATGCCGCCGGGTTAGCCATTGCTGACTCCTTGAACGTCGATAGTCGGGTATTCTCTCAGGGGATTCGAAACATCAACGACGGAATTTCTGTTCTTAATGTCGCTGAAGGGTCGCTCCAAGAATTACGCAATCTCACTATTCGACAGCTAGAGCTCGCAGAACAGTCCGCGAACGGCGTTTTTACTCTTGAACAGCGTGAGGCACTCCACGCGGAGGCTGATAGTTTAAGCCAAGAATTCAATAGAATTGTTCGTTCAACAAAGTTCAATGGACAGAATCTACTCGATCAAAGTCTTGAACAAACACGAATTCAAGGAGGGTACGGACTCCAAGGCGGAGTTGCAATTTCGCTTGGGACAGGTCTCGGGTTGAATCGTGCGGATGGCACGTACAGCGCCCAACTTACGACTACGACCACTGACAATGACGACTTAGTTCTAGAGGATGTTAATGGCGACGGCATAGTCGATGCCATCGGCAGTGAAAGTGATTTGGATGTATTTATTGGTCGAGGCGATGGAACATTTGCGGCGGGGATTTCCTACGCAGCCTCAATCTCCGAGGCTGATGAAATCATTGGAGGAGATTTTAACGGCGATGGTTTTATCGATTTCGCACTTAGAGACTACACGAGCGCAGGCACTGCTATTCTCATCGGTGCGGGAGACGGCACCTTCTCCGAAATTCAGAGTTTCAACTCTATTGCCAATTCCGATGATATGTCTGTGGGAGACTTCAACAACGATGGTCATGACGATTTAGTCTTCTCAGGCGACAGCAATGCCGAATTACGAGTCTATCTTAGCGATGAGAGCGGCAAGATGGGCCTATCTGAAGTCATTTCAACCGTAGGACAAATCGGGGAACTCAGCGTCGCTGACTTTGACGCAGATGGGATCAACGATTTCGCAGTCGCTGACGTCGACGCAGACGAGATTAACGTCTACTTCGGGAAGGGAAACGGCACCTTCCAATCCCGCGTTACAATAAACGTTCCCTCGGGTGCAGAGACGGTCTCTTCCGGAGATTACAATCGGGACGGGTATGCTGATGTAGCGTTTACTGATGGGAACAACATCCAGATTTATCATGGAGGTAGCGGTCGCTCATTTTCCGCAGGAGAAACGCTTAGCGCTGGTTACTTTACCAACGAAATCAAGTCAGGGGATATCAATCGCGACGGGTACATCGACATCGTCACAAATCGGCCCGCGACTGGTGAAACCACAGTTTTTTTAGGAAGTGGTGACGGCTCGTTTTCCGCAGGCAGCAGTTTTACCCTGAACGGTGGCGCAGTCCGAATTAAAGACGCCTTCAAAGACATCGACGGAGACGGTGCGAACGATCTCGTCGCAAGTGGTCTGACGGAGTTTGTAGTTCACTCAGCGAATGCAACACTATCATCGGACGTGGAGTTCGTTTCGCTTCTCACGAAGAACGATGCAAAGAATGCTTTAGGAAGTCTTCGAGAGCAGCTCACTCGTATCGGTGTTGAGCTAGGAAATGTCGGAGAAGTACAGAGTCGCTTGTCTACCGCGGTAAGCAACCTTGCTGTTGCGCGCGAAAATTTTGTTACGGCCGAAAGTCAAATTCGCGATGCCGATGTCGCATTTGAAGCAGCAGGTCTTGTTCGCCGTGGGATTCTTCAACAAGCTGCTGCTGCCGTGCTCTCCCAGGCAAATCAAGGGCCAGCGCTAGCGCTACGGTTACTGCAGGGTTAAACTGTCCGAGGGTGTTGTTTTAAATTAGCTTAGTCCGCTACTCTGGAATGCTGCTCAAGCCAGAGCAGCAAAACAAGCACCGCCCAGAGAAAATATCCCGCGTCAATTTTGCGGCCTTGGTGATCCTCAAGGATGCGTTGCAGTGGAGCCGTTTGAATTAAACCTTCGCTTCGCTCTTCAGCCATCAGAAACACCTCGCGAGCAAACTCCCCTAGTTCTCCACGAAACCACCCAGGCACCGGAGCATTGAATCCTTGCTTGGGCACTTGGCGTACCCGGCTTGGTAAGATCTCCTGAGCAAGACTGCGCAGTATTCGTTTCCCTACGCGTCCCTCTCGCACGTATTCATCAGGTAGCCGAGTGGCTGCTTCAACCAAGCGGTAGTCAAGAAAGGGAGAACGCACCTCAAGTCCATGGGCCATACTACTTAAGTCAACTTTCTGAAGAATATCTCCTGATAGCCAAGTGTGAAAATCTACGGCGCGAGCCGCAGCAAAGTTCGAGAGCTGCCCGAGTCTTCTAAGTAGGGAGGTAAAGCTCTGCTTACTTGTCAGAGCATCGCTTTCTCTCAGACAGCGCGAACTGAGCACACCGCGACGCCGTTTCTCATCAAGCATTGCTCTCCACATGTAGTGTCGTGCGGGGAACGGATAATGTAGCGCCCGCCGAAATGCTTCTAAGCGATACTCAAAGCCCATTTTCTTTTCGCTTACCCGAAGTAGTCGACTCGCAATAGCGAATACTGCTCGGCTCAGCGGATTATTAACCAGAATATTTTGTGAAATCTGACTCGCGTAGTAGGTGTCATACCCGGCAAATAACTCGTCTGCCCCATCGCCACTCAGAACAACTGCAACCTTCTCTTTTGCGGCCTTACATAACCAGTGCATTGGGAAATAGGACGAATCTCCTAGTGGTGAACCCATGCCTGCTACCATCTCTCGCACGGCCTGCTCTGTTGGCGGGGGGCACTGCACTGAATGCAGGTTCAAGGCAAGCTCTTCTGCTGTTTTCTCCGCAAGTGACAGCTCCGAATATTCGGATTCGGAAAAACTACAACAGAACGCGTGGATGTTATCCTTCTTATGATTTCGAACCAGGGAACTAATGAGGGCAGAATCCAAACCGCCACTGAGAAAGAGACCAAGTGGTCTATCACTCAGTAGTCTTGTTCGCACTGACTCATTGAGCAGCTTAGAGAGACTACTTTCCCAATCCTCGTACGACTTTGTTGCAGCTTTCTCAAAGGGGAACTCCCAATACTGACTGGATTCAATTGACCCAATTTGATCTCCAGAAAGATCAATTCGCATCAGCTGCCCCGGTAGAATCTGCTCAATCCCACTAAAAATTGACTCGGAAAAAGAAACATAACCCGTCGTCATATACTCCCGAATGCCTGAGGCACTGAGCCGTGCCTCGGGTGTGACGGAACGAATCGCTTGAAGCGTAGAGGCAAATACCACTCGATTGCGGTCTTGCTGAATGAAGAGTGGTTTTTTGCCAACTCGATCTCGCGCGAGGAACAGCTCCTGACTTCTCGTGTCCAAAAGAGCGATAGCAAACATGCCGTTCAGACGTGTAAAAACCTCTACGCCCCAGTGATGATAGCCATGAAGAATAACTTCAGTATCGGAGTGGCCGCTTAGCTCATACCCTTTGGTGTAAAGTTCAGAGGCAAGTTCGGGAAAGTTATAAATCTCGCCGTTAAAAACAAGCACTAAAGAATCATCAAAACCGCACATGGGCTGCGCGGCCCGATCGCTTAAATCAAGAATCTTGAGCCGAGTATGTCCAAGAGAGACAATGCCTGAGTCAAACACCCCGTCCGCGTCAGGACCGCGAGACTTTAGCAGAGAGACCATCCGCTGAAGCTGCTCAAGGCGCTGCTCCCCGTTAAGAGTGGTATCGATTATTCCCGCAATTCCGCACATAGCCTCACCGATTCATTCGACGACATGCCAACTAAGAGTAAAGAATCGAGATTCTTAGCACGCATACTGCTTACACTATAAATTTCAGCCTTTGGCCGAAACAAAAAAAGGCGGCCAAGAGAGCCACTTCAACCTCCTTGTTGAAGAAGCTCCCTTCGGCCGCCTTTTTAGCGTTGCAACGCGGTGAACTACTCGGAGTCCTCCTCGCTTCCGCCGAGCTGCTGCTGGAGAAGGTCTCCAAAGGTAACCGCACTTCCTGATTCCTCAAGATACTGTGCGTACTCTTCGTCCTTCTTACGTTTTCCACCTTTCATGCTCAGGCTGATGCGTCGTTCGGTTCGGTCAACGTTGATAACCTCCGCTTCGACTTCATCACCGACCTTGAAACGATCTTTGAGGTTTTCACCTCGCTGAAGGCCAAGCTGTGAAACGTGAATCAATCCTTCCACTCCTTCTTCGAGTTCCATGAAAACCCCGAAGTCAGTAATGCTGGTCACAGTTCCCTTCACCTTCGCACCCGTTGGGTAACGGTGTGGTACAGATTCCCAAACATCAGGAGTGAGTTGCTTAATGCCGAGGCTGAGTCGCTCGTTCTCTGGGTCAATTTCAAGAACTTGCGCTTCAACATCATCGCCCTTCTTGTAAAGGTCTTTGATTTCCTTCGGATCTTTAATTTTCTTCACCCAAGAAAAATCCGAAACGTGAACGAGTCCATCAATATCCTCTTTCACGTTGACAAAGATTCCGAAGTCAGTGACAGACCGAACCTTCCCTGAAATCTTGGCTCCCACTGGAAATTCAGATGCGAGTTCTTCCCAAGGATTCGGAGTAAGTTGTTTCAAGCCTAAGCTGATGCGCTGATTCTCTGCACTTACTTCAAGCACAATCGCCTCAACTTCTTGTCCCACACTGAGGACCTTTGAAGGATGATGGATTTTTCTGGTCCAGCTCATTTCTGAAACGTGGATCAGACCTTCGATTCCTTCATCAAGACGAACAAACGCACCGTAGTCGGTAAGGCTCACGACCTTTCCGGAAATAGTTGCGTTGGTAGTGTACTTCGCTTCAACTTTCTCCCAAGGATTGTCATGAAGCTGCTTCATACCGAGGCTCACGCGCTCGTTCTCTTGGTCATACTTCAAGACCACTACGGGCACCGTCTGACCAACGCTGAGCAACTCCGCAGGATGGTTTACCCGGCCCCATGACATATCGGTGATATGCAACAAGCCATCGATTCCACCAAGGTCGATGAACGCTCCGTAGTCCGTAACGTTCTTCACGATACCTTCCATCACCACGCCTTCCGCGAGCTGATCGATGGTGTCCTTCTTCAGTGCTTTTCTCTCAGCTTCAAGCACTACTCGACGAGAGAGCACAATATTGCCGCGCTCACGGCTGAATTTGAGGATCTTAAATTCGTATTTTTCATTGACGAATTTATCGAGGTTACGCTGCGGTCGAATATCAACCTGTGAACCAGGAAGAAATGCCGGCACACCCACATCAACCTGCAAGCCGCCTTTTACTTTTTGAACCACTTTCCCTCGAACCACGTCATCCTTCTGGAATGCCTCCTCGAGGTGGTTCCAAGTGCGAAGTTGCTCTGCTCTGTCTTTTGACAGAACAATCTCGCCAGACTCGTTCTCAGAACTGAGCATGAGAACTTCAACGGTATCGCCAACTTCAACGTCAACTTGTCCGTCTTCATTTTCAAACTGTGCCGCGGGGATGTGACCTTCTGATTTGAAACCGATATCGACAACGATGTAATCCTTGCCCACTTCGATAATCGAACCCTTAACAAGTTCACCCGGCTTCGCCGCATCAAAGCCTTCTTCGAGCAGACGCTCGAACTCTTGGTCAACTACTGGATCAGTAGCGTATTCTAATTGAATCATGTGAAAATAAGCCTAATGACCGTTTCTGCTTTCAACTCGTTAATAATAAGCCCGCAAAAAACGAAAAACGTAAGGCAGAAACGACCATACTTTTTTAGGTCCTTCGTTCGTCGATTTTTTTGCAGAGTAGCGCGACAACTTCTTCAATACTGAGTTCTGTCGTGTCTACTTTAATTGCGTCTTCAGCCGCGACTTGAGGGGCAATTTCCCTTGTTTCATCCCGCTCATCGCGCGCCTTCATTTCTTCCTCTACCTGCTCAAGAGAGAGGCTCACGTCTTTCGATTTCAAATCTTCAAATCGACGACGCGCTCGCTCCTCAACTGTCGCATCGAGGTAGAACTTTACTTCCGCATCGGGGAACACAATTGTCCCCGCATCCCGACCCTCAGCAACCAGCGAATTTGTTTTTCTCAAATTCCGCTGCACCTCGGTGAGCTCTTCTCGAAGCATCGGCAACACTGCCACCGTACTTGCAAGCTTGCTGGCCTCAGCAGTAAAAAGCCGAGCCGTCCAATCTTCGCCGTCAACAAGGAGCTGCAACGTTTTGATTTTGTCGCGAGCAGAGCCTTCCTCTTGCAGAGGAAACTCAAAGCTCGTGTCTTGAGCGAGCTTGCTTAGCGCTGCGTCATCACTCAAGTCTAGAGACAAATCTTGTGCTTTCAGCCCAATTGCTCTGTAAAGTGCGCCAGAGTTTAGGTGAAGAAAGCCCAGCTTATTAGCAAGTTTAGCCGCTACTGTCGACTTTCCGGAGCCTGCAGGACCGTCAATGGTGACTATCATTTGAGCGTTTGTAGGGGGTTCTGTGTTTGCATCAACAATACTGCTTCAGTCCTAAGAGATAAGCTCCTTAAATGACTGATGAAATGTAGGAAACGAAGTTTCAACAGCAGCAACGTCTGATAACTCTAATACTCCGCGAAGGGCATACTCAAGCACCGCCCCGCACATCGCGATACGATGATCCCCGCTTTCGCGCCAGGCAGCATCTGCGGACGGGGCAGCTTGCTCCACCCCCATGAGCGAAGCTATTTTGTCGGGATTTCCTTGAATAATTAGACCGTCACTTAGTTCCTCAACCTCAACCCCAAAGCTTTGCAAGACCTCAGCAGTCATCTTCAAACGATCACTCTCTTTCACGCGTAGCTCCTCAGCACCGCTCACCCGAGTCTCGCCCTCAGCAAACGCGGCGGCGATCGCAAGGATCGGAATCTCATCGACACCGAGCACCACATCATAAGAGGTAACTTCCACCCCTTACCGCGCCGCAGCCTGCACCACAAAATCAACCACCTCTTCACCACCAATCACGCGATGGTTTTTCTCCTCAATCGATGCTCCCATTCGCTTCAAGACATGCAGTAAACCAAGACGCGTGGCGTTAAAGCCCACATGAGAGATCGTAATGGATGAACCAGGAATAATGCTCGCTGCCACGAGAAAAAACGCGGCGGCTGAAAAATCTCCTGGAACGTCAATGTCAATTGGTTGCAACACGCGATTAGATTCGCTTTCAGGGAGTCGCACTGTTGAACGACCGTCAGACTCTGGATGAGTGGAAACCTCACAACCCATAGCACTCAGCATCCGCTCCGTGTGGTCACGAGTTTGTCGAGGTTCGGTAACTGACACCGGGCCCTGTGCCTGCAGTCCTGCCAGCAGTATCGCGCTCTTAACTTGCGCACTGGCTTTTGGTGAGTCGTAATGAATTCCTTGGAGCGCTGCTCCTTGTATTGTCAGCGGCAGCATATCGGCAGAAAAACTCGCGCCCATTTGACTCAAAGGTTCTGTCACGCGCCGAAACGGTCGCTTACACAGGCTCTTATCTCCAGTCAGTGTGGAAGGAAACGACGCTCCGGCAAGAAATCCGGTGAGCAATCGTGCGCTTGTTCCAGAGTTGCCGCAATCAAGCGCAGCATCCGGCGCCTGCAAACCATCCCATCCCCTTCCCTCGATTTCGAGTCGACAGACCTCATCTTTCGCCAGAGAAAAATCCCCCAAGCCTTCTTCCTTCGCAAGCTCGTGGACGCGAGAGCTCAATTCACCTCGAACACTCACTCCCAGTTGTCGCATAATACGAATCGTTGCAAGGTTGTCTCTTCCCATCACACTCGCTCGGACGCGGGACATGCCATGTGCAACCGAAGGGAATAGCACCGAGCGATGCGAGATTGATTTATCCGCCGGGACTTCTAAGTTTCCGCGAAGTGGAGAAAGTGCGCTCATGACTGACACACGTTCGGGAAACTACCCAAGACTTTAAGGTAGGAGCTTAGCTTCTCAAGCTCCTCAATTGCAGAGGCAATCTTTGGTTCGCTTTGATGACCGAGAAGATCAATAAAGAACACATACTCCCAGGCCCTACCGCGCATTGGACGACTTTCAATTTTAAGTAAAGTAATTCCACGCATGGAGAACGGTTGCAGAAGCTCACGAAGTGCGCCCGCTCGTTCTTCCACAGAGCAAAGGAGAGATGTTTTATCATTGCCGGTGGCGGGAGGCGTCTTGCTTCCTAACACGATAAATCGAGTTTCTGATCCATGATCGCTCTCGACTCCACTTGCGGCAACGGGAACATCCTCACGCGACGCAAGTGATTCAAGCGTCAATAGTGCTGAGTTCTCTTCTTTCGCGTAACGATTCTGCGCTTCAACGGGACCACTTGTGACAATTTGTTCTGCACCGGCGAGATTAGAACGCAGCCAAGATGAGGCACGAATGAAGCTATGCGCATCGGAGTACACGCGAGAGATATCAGCAAGGCCACCAGAGTGAGTGAACACGGCGAGACGCTCTGAAACCTCAAGCTCGGCAATAATCTCTAAATTCGATTGCATGAGGAGATCAAAGGTCTCATCTACCACACCAGTAGAACTGACTCGCGCCGGCACAATGCCGTAGTTCGCATCACCTCGTTCAACATCGGCAAAGACATCCTTAATCGAACTCGCGAACTGATGACTCACCGCCTCGCCAAACTGTTGAAGGGACGCCTCATACGCCAGTGAATGCTCGGGGCCAAGGTAGGAGATATGTAGACCACCGATGAGCGAGCGCGTGGCACTGATAATATTGACAAAGATTCGCTCCAGTGGACCGCTCGGGAAAGGGCCATCTTTAGAGAGCGCGAGCACTCGATCAAGAATTTGTCGCTCGCGTGCGGGTGAATACACATCAATATTTTCTTTGTGCTTGGCTTTTTTTACTTCCAACACAAGCTCGGCTCGCTTCCCGAGCTTCTCAACGAGCTCGTTGTCGATTCCATCTATTTGCTTGCGAAGATCTTCAAGTGAGGACATTAGAAATACTCAGTAGGTTCTGGATTATTCGGCAGCAATAACAGAAATTTCGACCAATGCCCCAAGGGGTAAATCCTTGACGGCCAGTGTTTGCCGAGCAGGTGGAGCTTCTGGATTGACAAAGCCGGCATAGAGTTCGTTCACTGCTGCGGCGTCCTTAATGTCCGCGAGGAAAATCGTTGTCATCAGGATCTTCTCTGGCGCACTACCTGCGGCTCGAAGCACTGCATCAAGATTTTTCAGCACTTGTTTGCATTGACCTGCAACGTCATCCGCAACGAGCTTTCCTGAATCCGCATCGAGCGCTACTTGACCCGCACAAAACACAAGGCCTGCAGACTTGGTTGCCTGGCTGTAGGCACCGACTGGGGCTGGAGCACCCGCTGCACCGTTAATTGCTTCCATACAAACTCCCTTTCGAAGATCCGTTCTCGACGCCAAGTGCACTAGACACTGCCGTCTACCCCTCAAGGAGACAGCAAAAACATTATCCAGCGAAGGTTCAAGGCGCCAGGCACTCTAAGCGGCCGAATCGTTTACAAAAAAACAGGCAAATCGCCCTTATCGTCACTGGTCCTATCAGGTATTAGGGGAGAAATCCAGTACTCACCGTGGCGCTTTGCTCGTTGAGACGTTCTGAAGGCAGTCCCGCGGTAAATAGCTGGCCGGTAGTGATAAGAATTCTTGGGTCCCCGACCTCGCTTCCATCCGGACCATCGCGAAGCGGGAAGGCAAAATCCACTCGTAGCACCGTTCCACCAGAGGAACGCGTGAGGCCAAATCGCAAACCGAACCCCACATCAGAGTAGAGATTGTCAGTAATAATCTCACCGAAATTCTTACGGCTCGTTCCGCCGACATCAAGAAACACCGCTCCACCAATACTAATGAGCCGGTAAAAGTCCTCAATCAGGTGAAAACGATCCTCAAGATTCAACACAATTCTCTGGTCTCCAGTAAACGTGCGATCCTCATACCCTCTCAACCCATTGCCTGCGCCAAGGAGCAGCTCCACGTTTCGATCGAGATCCTCACCCCAGTCAAGCGCAAGCGAACCTGCAAGGGTATGTCGACCTACGTAGGAATCACCCAGATACTTCGCTCCAACGGTATTGAAATACTTTAAGCGACCGCTGATCACAGAGTTCGTAAAACGCTGAGAATTGAGGCGGAACTTTGTGCCGAGTTCGCCACGAACAAAAGAATCAGGAGTTATCTTCCATCCATCGCTATCAGATGCTTGCACGAGCAAGGTATCGCGAATAGATCCCAAAGCATCCGCAGCAAGTGTTGAGCGAATATTGAGCTCATTTCCTAAATTAAAATCCTCAACTCGTTCAAATCGATCGATGTAGTTTCGCGAGATATAATCTGGTTCTACTTGCTGGAAGGCGAAAAACGGACCGCTGAATCGCTGATTCTCTGGAAGAAGTGCGGGGTCATTACTGACACTACCGGGAGTCAGACCAATATCTTCGAAGTCCTCATCATCGGCCTGATCATACGAGTCCACCACATAGTCGTAACCAAAAGTATAGCGTCGTCGCAGCTCCTCAGGGTCTCCGCGTGAGATTGAATAGCCACCTGCGATCGCCGTATGCTTCTGACGGTAGACATAACGCTCATCGCCTGCCTCAAACAGACGTCCGACAAGGTCATAGACATCCGTATTTACCGACCAGGCAAAGGGTTCAACGAGGCTACGAAATGGCCGACCCAAAGAGGCAACAGAACGATACCCATCGGAACGAAAAAACTGCCCCAGGGTGAGCCGCTGGTAGGAACCTAAAAGTCGTCGATCATCCCAGACCGCTTCAACAGAATCTCTTCCCTCATCCTCCGCAACAAGCATCTCCAAGCGCTTTCCATACCCCAAGAGATTTCCTTCGGTAACACCAATTGCCTGTTTTTTCGTGCCGCCACCAGAAGAGAGGGTAATAAAAGGAAACAGTGTCCAGGTATCTTGTACACTCACGACTAGATCGACGTAATTCCCATCGTCTAGTGCAGTGATCGCAATCCGCCGTAGATAAGGCAGAGAACGCAGATTTCTCTCGCTTTCCTCAAGAAGAAACTCGTCAAAAGTATCTCCTTCATCAAAAAGAATCTCTCGACGAATAACTTCCTCTTTCGTCTTCGCCTTCAGATTATTCACTGCCCGGTAGAAGAACGCGATGTTTGATTCATCAAAAATCTCGCGCACGTCGATTTTGATCGAACGAACCGTGCGAATTGATTTTGTCGGTGTAGGAGTAGGCACAACGTCTGGACCAGGAGAAACCAAGGGCGTTTCGGCGAGCGCAATCGCCGGACAGAAAAAAAACAAACACCACAAGGCGCCGAGAACGAACTGAATTACACGCATTACTCTTGAAACAACTCCTATCCGCTACCCCGCCCACCTCGCTTGCGTATCGCAAAACAGTTCGACGCCGGAAATCAGCGAATTCTAAAATTTAAAAAAGCCGGGCTTTTCACTTACAATTCTGGACAAGGGAATACCGCTGGTCCGCACCTGCCTATTGACGAACTTCTAGTGATAGTAATCACGCAGCGCGATTGTAATAGGCCGAGAAGTTGAGTGCCACGACTAAGACAGGAGGTAAAGCTATTCCTCCTGCGTTCTGCTCGGGATTTAGTTACGAGCCTAGGCCCAAATTAAGCAATAGTCCCCTTTCTGATGCTTGAATCAGGGCGATCAGTTCAGCAGAGCAAGCTTGCCTGAGCAAATTAGCACGCCCGTGAAATCGCTCTCGGGCGATTCGATTTGTTGTAATCTTTCTTCCAAGTCACGCTGGAGGCTAGTAGTATCGTGTTGATGAACCTACATATTGCAATTCAGGGCTATTCGACCGCTTTTGAGTCAGGGACTCGCTTTGATCCTCCTCCCGAGGATTCGGAACATTCTAGCCCTGGCGAACCTGCTCCCAGCGACCTACCGACTCAGCAGTATCAGGCGATTGGCAAAATTTTGATGACCGCTGAATGCTCCCATTTCTCAGTCGGCATTCCCTGGTTGCCGCCAAGCTCACGCGTGAGGTCGTTAAAGACTCGACTCGAAGAACCACTTTCGGAGTATCTTCGCTACGGCTTGGTCGGGGTCAGCACGAAGACATTGGAGTCATACTGCGATGATTTGGAAGGCTCTGTTCTAGGTTGTGAAGATTTGCGGGATCGTAGTCTGTTTATCGATACCCTGACTTGGTCGGAGCGATACGGCTTCACGCAATTAGTCGTGCTCTCCTTATTTAGTGTTTGCCTGCTGGGACTGATCTTTCTAGGCTTTGCAATCGGGGCTGCGGTGCTGATGGCGACTTTGACCGCGGCGGTAGGTGGATATGGCGCGCTCACTTGCAGTCAAGAACCAGCACGACGCCAGTCCCTTCACGCCGCGCTGTACCATGAGGTCCTACGCAGACAAGGGCTTGATGATACAAAAGGAAATGGAATTCGTTTAGTGTCAGTAAAGAGCAATTAAAATTTTCATCAACTCGCAGATCCCTAACCAAAAAAATCAAATTCTTGGAGCCGCAGTAATGCAATTACATTTTTCTAGACCTCTTTTCTTATTCCTCATATGTGCGGCAACGGTGATTCCCAATAGCTCCCTACTGGCACAAGATGAAAAAGAGGATGCCAAAGAGGAGAAGACCGCTGCGGAGGAGGGAAACATAGAACTGGACCTAAGCAAGAAGCTTAGCGGAAAGGACGGCGTGGATTTCGTTTGTGAAGCGGACATTTACTATTCTTGGAAAAAGAAAGCGTCCAAATCGAAAAAAGATGGCGCTCCGGCGGTCTCAAAAAAAGAAATCGACACTTTTTTCACCACCGTTGGCTCACGTGGGCTCGTTGGTGAAGACGTGCGGAACCGACTCTCGGCGAAAATCCCTCGGGTCAGAACCCAAGCACGAGAGCACTGTGAAAAAACGCATCAAGATCCAGCCAAGTGCGTCGCAGCGCAGTTACGAACAAACGCCGAGGATTACAATATTATGGATTTCAAGTCTCGAGCGGCATTTCTCGCCGCCGTTCAAGACAACTGCGCCGAGAACACAGGAGTTTGCACAGCAACCAAGACTCGACCGATAAATTGCTACCTCAACCGACCGCCGGGAGTTCCACTTGCGGAGGAAAAGCAAGAAGCTGATGAGGGAAAGGATGGCAAGAAGAAGAAAAAGTAGGCTTACTCGGCGGCAGCCTCTTTTCCAGACTCCTCAGCTTTCTCACTTGTTCCTGCACGTGGGGCAAGGGTCAAATGCATTCGCTGATTCATCAAGGGGCTGAAGTCCTCAACACTTGCGACATCTTCTAGCATTTCAGAAATTTGGTTGAAGGTGCCTTCCCCAAGTTCTCGGTAGACAACTTCTCG
>CAYGNZ010000031.1:0-6746 GCA_964351345.1 uncultured Bdellovibrionales bacterium
TAAGAGAAGAGCGCTTAATTTGTGAATCGAAAGGGTTTTTTGAGGGTGCGCGTACTCCCTTGAGATTTTCTGCTCTGAGTGGAGCTTGAGTTTCATCTTCTGTGGCTTGACGCGAGGTATCCGTCGCAAAAGTATTCATAGCAACCGTCTATAACCTGCAATAAAAAAACGTATTCCAAGCGAAACAATACGGATCGCCAGGGATTACTTTGATTGTGCAAACGTTGCCGAACTAAATGATGTTTAAAGTCGCTCCGGATTTACCTCAATAATTAGTGAGGCTTAGCGATGGCTGAGAAAGGGACACAAAGAGAAAGAAGCGCGGAAGAGTGGTAACCATGTGTGAAACCTCTCTCCGCGCAACTCCGGGGAAACTAGCGCCTGCGTTTCGGAATGCAGCGCTTGATACCCCCAAAGTTCTTCCAGGCATGATACATAGTGACCACATGCCTCGCGATGACAACTCCCAAGTGGTCGTGATGGTGGGAATTGTCCTCGGAACCAAACATCCATCGGTCTACCATTCTGTAGTAAAGGTCAACAGCGTATCCGCATTCTTCATGTAGGGTCTCATTTGAGCGACGACCTGGAGCATAGTCGATCTCCAGAGGCTCAGCAGGAGTCTGCATTGAGAGAAGGCGCGGATCGTCCAGCATCTCAGGTCCAAGTCCCATCAAGGCAACTCGAGCATGAGTGCAACGATTATCTACCAGCCTACGGAAGGCTTGCGATCCTCCATATTGGGCTAAGTTAACAGGACCTCCAGTGGGGCCAATCGGATGTGCACCCCAACCGAAACAATGAGTCGGGAACTCCCTGCCCACGCCTGGTATCTCTACCTTGCGTAGGCGAAAGCGGGTTCGCCCTTGATCACCTCGGTAAGATTCGGCGATTTCACCGGCACCAAGCCGAGGCCCGCGTCCAATCCAACGACCGAAAGGTCCAGAGAGGATCAGATCAAATGGCGCTCTCCCATCCCGAATCCGATGGAGTGCGGCGCGAAGAATCTGCCGCCGACCAGCGTGAGAGCTCGGGTCGAGGAAGCTTATCTCGGGAAGACCAAGAAACTCATGCTTATTGCGAATACGTGTTACCGTACTGCGAAGATAGGCCATCTGTGCCTTCACGATCTCCGCATTGGGGTCCCAACGTCCCTCAGCCGCCACCTCGTATTCTTGCGAATAGCGATGCAGCCGATTCAGAGCGTTGACCTCCATGGCACCTTCGACTGTGTCGAGTTGCTCAGAGAAGACCATCACTGCTTTCAGCGGACACAAATAGCCAGTCTGGAATTGACGTTCCCAGTTGCAGGCATTGCGCAAAATCTGTGCTGCACTTTGCGGTGCCGCAAGAATCAGCAATTTGAGACTACGACCTTTCCCTAAGAATTTGAGGTAGAACCAATCGCGAATTTCATCATCTAACTCGTGCAGCTTCCAATTGTCCCTCCATGGAAAGCGTCGATGCGGTGATACTGCCACCAATACGCCCTCCCGTAGACTACGAGGAAAGAGCCTGCCAAAGGCTCAAAAAACAAAAAACTCTTCCAACACTTTCGTTGAACATCGCTCAACGAAAGTGTGAACTCTTTCTACTTCCACTATTTAATTGTCAGAGAACGAGGCTGATTAAGCAGATTTTCCCTAAATCAAGGACTCTCCAACCTAATGAAGACGTCCCTGCTCTGCAAATCGTCCGCACGTGAGCGGGAGTAGCACTCTAAAATGCTACGAAAAGTCTAAACTGCCTCTTTCATCGTAAGCGATTTTTCTTGGATAATCTCATCGATGAAACCAAATAGCGTTTCAGGAACAAAAGGCTTTGCCAAAAACGGCAGGCCTTTCCGGGCGACGCTGTCAGGCACGCTGGAATCTTGTATACAAGCCGACATCATTAGTATCGGCATTGAAGAATTTTTCGCGAGAACCTGCTCAACAAACTCAAAACCATTCATATTGGGCATGACAATGTCTGTCACAATAAAAGAAATTGCCTTTGCACGTTTCTCAAAGATACGAAGCGCGTCAGCACCATCCACCGCTTTCAACACTCGGTAACCGCCATTTTCTAAAAGCTCGGCCACTAACTCGCGAACCTCAATCTCATCCTCAACAACTAAGACATAGCCGTCTAATGAGACATGCTCGCTCCGTGCATTTGACTCGGGAACAATCGCAAGCTTTTTCGTTGTGAGGGGGAAGGCAATCTCAAACTCAGTTCCTTTTCCAAGTCGAGACTCTACTTGCACCGATGCAGAGTGTTCTTTCAAAATTGCGAAGGCGGTTGAAAGACCTAAGCCAGTACCTCGCTTTTTTGTGGTGAAAAAAGGTTCAAAAATATGCTGTTTCACTTTCTCGCTCATTCCCGAACCACTATCTTTTACTTTCAAGACCACATGGGTTTCAGCTTCGGAGTCTTCTCGAGGAGAGCTATCGAGATGGGTAGAAATTTCTAAGGTACCGCCGTCTGGCATTGCATCTTTCGCATTGACGGCGAGATTGAGCAGGACTTGTTGAAGCTGATTAGGATCGCCGTAAATGAGCGTGTCGCTACTGACCTCATTTAAAGTAAGCGTGACTGAATTACCAAGTAATCGATCAAGTAAGTCCTTTGAGTCATGAAGTAAATGGCCGAGATTTACGACCTGATTCTTCACCACTTGACGCCGACTAAGCGCAAGAAGTTGTTGGGTCAGGTGATAGGCTGAATTCGTGGCGTCCGCAATTGCGTTCAACGGTCGACGCTCGGGTGCATCAGCATCGAGCTTTTGCAAGAGTACGGCAGCGTAGCCAGAGATAACGGTGAGGAGATTATTGAAATCATGCGCCACGCCACCAGCAAGCCGTCCTGCAACTTCCATTTTTTGAGACCAGAGGAATTGCTCTTGGAGGGCGCGTTGGTCAGTGACATCAAGCAAAATACCCACCGAACCGACCACCTCGCCGTCTCTTCTGCGTAGCGGAGCGGCGCGAACCTCCAACACTCGCTCAGCTCCATTCTTGGTTACTATCTCCAGTTCATATTCTTCCGTTTTACCGGCCAGTCTGTCGGAGTAGCGTTTTTCCTGGGCTTCAGAGAGGTGCTTTAGTTGTTCAGAATCCGGACGAAATAGAAACTCGTAAATCTTTTTCCCTTTGACCTCTTCAAACTCGTAACCGCAGCAATTAAGAAATCCTTGGTTGGAGTACACAAGGCGTCCTTCGTTATCACAACAGACCACTCCTTCAGCTAAGCTGTCATGCATGCTCCTGAAGACTGTTTCGATATCTCCACCGATAAGTCCAGAAAGAGCGGTAAGCGCTTTGTTTTGTTCCATGTCGAGTCCCGTAATACTGCGGTGCTGCGGCGTAGAGGCATGAATCCAGGATATTTTTTAGCATGAAAGTTCAATACTTTCACAATCTGCTCGGAAATATTGTTTTGTGTAGTATTTTCAGTATCTTAGATGAGTCATCCACTGGGACAAAACCGGCTGATTTGGCCCGTTTTCACGCCCCTTTTGAGCAATAATGAACAAAGCGCCCGCTATTTGCTCAAAGTTCCGCTTGCAACTAGCTGCTCCGCGACGGCTTTTCCGGAGCGCAATGCGCCTTGAATTGAAGGCTGATGAGTGTAGTCACCGCAAAAAAATACAGGACCCTCAGATTTTGTTTTTATCCCCCAGCGCGATGGTAACGCATGGGTAATTGAATAGCGGCGGAGGAACTGCCATTGATGCACATGTGAGCCAAACCATCCTTCAAGCTCAGTTCGAATTTCGTTCAGGAACGTACGCTCGTCTCCAGGGGGGGCTCCAAGCGTTGAAACTGAAATTAGCGGAGTTTCTTTTGGGGCATACGAAGGCGAGATCGCGCTCGGTACGCAAACTGAATTTACCATCCCTTTACCCGTAGCGTTTAAGAGCAATCGATTCTTTAGAAACTCCGCACCTGCTCCGGTAAAATAGCAACAAGTCGTCGAACGCCAAGCACCTGCGCTGTTTCTTCGCTCAAGCAAACGATCACTCACCTCCTCTGGACATGCCAGCACAAGATTTCGACAGGTAACCGAAGTTCCATCTGAGAGTAGCGTCGTTGTTCCATGCACGGACTCGGCTTCAACGCCGAGCCGGATTGAGTCTGAGGGCACGGTACTCGCCAATTGCATAGGAATCGTTTTCATTCCCTGCGAAGGAAGACAAGCCTGCCCTTTGGCAAACGCTTGAAAAAGATAACGAAAGAAATTTGCGGGAGTTTCAAGTTCCGACTCAAGAAACACTCCAGAAAAAAATGGTCGAAAAAAGTTCTCAATTATTTTTTCTGAATAGCCAGATGATCGCAGATACTCAAGCGTGCTTTCAGCTTGCTCCTCTTGAAACTCAAGAGTTTTAGCTCGAGCAGCAAGTGAGGAGATACCGACGCGAAGCTTATCAGAGATACTTGCAACTGGAGCGCGCAAGGTCTGCCACAAGCATCCTGGCTCACGAAGCGGGTCGCCGAAATAAAGTAGTTGTTCTGGCAGGGCAAGCACTGCTCCGCTTGCAAAAGGATGGAGTTCCAACTCTGAGAGGTCTAACATTTCACGAGCTGCAGGATAGCTACTCAACAGCACCTGAAAGCCACGGTCGAGCAAGAATCCTTGGTAAGAGTCAGTCTGAATTCTGCCTCCTAGGCTTTCGTCTTTCTCGACAAGGAGAACCTCTCGTCCAGCTTTCGCTAAAGTTGAAGCAGCAGCTAGTCCTGCAAGTCCTCCACCGACGATGAGTGTTTCGACTGATTCTTTTTTCATTCGATTGTTAGAGTTGGGTTTGAGATTGAATCGATCTGCCTTGCACACATAAATAGCAAAGCCAATGAACGATAGCCACCTCAAGAAGATCATATGTGAGGTAAGGCGATGAGGGAATCAGTGATAGTGAAGAAATGGATTTCTGAAAAGATGAAGACCGTTTTGTAAAAACAATCAAGAAAAAGCGGCCTCCCCAAAGTGACAACGCACGATGAGGAGGCCGATTTTTTAGGTGAACCTGATTGATAATCGAGTGGCGCAAAGCAATCTGTTCTAGACATCAAGCGATGTCACGCAGAGCATTGAATATGGACTCGTTCAATGAGGAACCCTTAGGGGCTTATCCGATGACCACAGTGCCTTCCGCAGCACGGTGGACCAGGCAGGCGGGGCATGCAACCGGCGAGAGCTCGCGTCGGATGTTCTCCGCCGCATTTGCCTTTTTCTCGCCGAGGCAGAACAGCACCATTCGTTTCACGCCCCAGCCATTGAGGGTGATGCGCGTGCTCGGCGCTTTGAGCATGTTGCGGGCGACCACGTATGGTCCTGCCTCCTCGAATAGCTGCGGCTGGTCGTGTGGTAAGCCGAAGACATGACCTGGGTCAACATCACCAGCCGAGTTATACGTTCCTCCACCCGAGGAGGCGAGCACCACGTCGAAACTCGCCTCGCCTCGCCAGTCGCAAATCCGACGGTTGAGGTCTCTTGCGACTGCTCGATGATATCGAAGGGTGAAGTCGGGAAAGATCAAGCGGGCTGGTGAGATTTTTTGCTCGCCGATAGCCTTCGCCAGACCAGCATCCTCCATCAGCGCTCCTTCGTTGGTGTCGCCGCGTCCTTCTGCAAGCGCCTCCGATCGGAAAAAGGTGTCAGTAAGGGCAATCGCTGCTTGGGGCAACGTTGCCAGAACCTCAATCGCCGTCTCACCCCAGAACTTCAAGGAGGAGCCGCCGGTAAGGACCCAAACGGAACGCTGATCGCGAAGCTGATCGGCGTACCCTCGAAGAAGCGTGGAGAGCTCCTCGCGCACGGCTGAACCATCGCCTTGAACTTCAAGGTACCTCGTCATTCTGTTTTCTCCCTAGTAAAAAATCGCACGGGCAGGCTGCCCGTAAAAACCGGATACGTAACGGTCTTCCCATGTGGTCTAGAAAAGAACTACGAAGTGATTGAGTTCGACTAACTCGATCTGTGTTTAAGATAATTGGTAAATGCAGGAGTCCATTCGTCAGTTGAAAGGAGTACGGTGTCGTAATCTCCCAGCATTCTAGGAAAGGCTCGTTTTAGATCGTCAATCATCGATTGATAGTACTCAAAGCTTCCTGCCATCAGCTCTAACTCAACAGACCAAATATTGCGGACATAGAACTGGAGTTCCGGCATACGGCAAATGTAGGAGTAAAAGCGCTCATGTTCCTCGGCGGTATAGCCATTGAGTTTAAAAATCGCCTTGTAAAAATCTAAGCCGAGGGCACTGTGATTTACGCCGATGCGATACTGCACGATCACGCCCTGCTCCTCGAGAGAAAGCATTTTTCTCCGCACGACGGCTGGGGTTGCTGAAACATTCTTTGCGAGCTGCACGACGGGGATGCGAGCGTTCTGCACCAGCTCGGCCAGAATCTTGTAGTCGAGCGTATCAAGATCGCTTTCTTGAACTTCCGCACTAGTATGTTCGCGCGGCGCATCAAGCTCTCTTGTTAAATACATTTTGGAAAATTGCTGAATCTCAACAATCTCGTTACCGCTGATATCAACGATACTACGCGGGAAATTTAGGCTCAGTTCATTGATTATCTCAACAAGTTCCATTTTTCGGCGGTAGAACACGCCAAACATTAAATCCCATGTTCCAGAACTCTGTCCTACCCAATACACGTTGCCCAAGGCATAGAGCTTCTCAAGCAATCGAGAACGTTCTTCAGGGACATCTCGTAATTTTAGTTTAAATTTGTAAGGGCTGAAGCCCATTTTGCTCG
>CAYGNZ010000031.1:6756-9124 GCA_964351345.1 uncultured Bdellovibrionales bacterium
TCGCGTTGAATACTGTATTAAAGCCGAGCAGCACACCGACATCTTGTAAGCGTTTAATTCGATATTCGATTGTCTGACGAGAACGGCCAAGCTCCTCGCTGAGTTGCGAGCTACTTTGTCGGCAGTTTTTGTCCAAGCGAAACAACAGTTCGCGATCAAAGTGATCTATTTCTGTGGCAAAATTTTTGTCTTGTAGCGACGCTAAACCCACGGCTCTCTCCCGTTACGCTAAGAATTTTTCTATGCAGAACTTCGCCCACTTCTTATTGAAAACTAGGGCTCAGCGCTAAGCAACGGCCATTTCCTAGTGAGTTTATGCATTAACTATTTGCGAAACGCAAGTATTCTGCTCAAAATTGCTCAGATTAGCTAAAGTATTGGCTTGGTGCTGTTCGGCCGATCTGCTTATTTTGACTGCCTCCAGCTAAATATCGCTAAAAATAATTCAGCGTAATAATTCCTTTTATCGGCAAGGATTTATCGATTATTTTGACGCCCGCAGCTTTGCGACAAGCCTAAGCTCCCGAAATTGTAATCAATTACCATGTCTACAATCCATTATTCCTTACTTTGGCTATATTGCACCAAACTTGTCGTAAATGTTTAATTGCCCCTTCCGGCATATGTCTGAGCCCTTCGAGCCCATTCATCAACTTCGGAATGCTCCTTTAATTACGATGTTCTGCAAACATCCGTTGTTTAGATTGAGAATCGTCAGCCCAGAGCAAGAGCACTGCTCTGCGTCCTGCTCTGGTGGCTGGCTAATGTGCTTCAAGGATTTCGGTACTAGCTACCACTAGGTTGGTATTCCCGTTCATTTACTTAAACCCCAGAAATAATCATGTCCTCGATATTTGTGGCTGGCGCTGGACCTATTGCACTTCCCACTGCAATTGAATTACTCAAACGTGAACACATCGTCCGACTCGTGGCCGACAAATTGCCGGGCGAAGGAGCCACGGGTGACAATGCTGCTGGTATCGGCTGCATTTTCAAACCCTCCTGCCAGTTAATTTACGACTTTGTCATTAACTCCTACAAAGCGAACATGCTGCTCGCTCGAGATCCGGCTTGCACGGCAGTGCGCTTAACGCGGCTTCACATTGCAACCCAGGGCAAACAGCAGCCGTACGCAAGTCTAGTCGAAGATTTTTCCGTCGACAGCGCCACTCGAGCGAGCTACACCACGTTCGCCTTCGATCCGGTTGCTTGGGGAAAGCAGCGTCTTGATGAGTTTGTCTCTCTTGGGGGCACGCTTGAGCATCGTTCGCTTTCGGCTGATGAAATCGCTGGAATTCGCTCCGGCGAGGGAGTTGCCGGATTCGACTATACCCATGACGCGACGGGCCTTAATGCTCGAGATTGGCGACCAGGCGCAGGCCTGTATCCCATTCAAGGTGTGCTTGTTCACTTACCTGAGGTAAGTGACATCACCTCCTTTATGGACGAAGAGGACGCCATTTACGTCATCCGACGTCCCAACGGAGTCGTGGTTGGGGGAACGTTTAACGAGGGAGTGCACACTTGTAGCCCCACAGAGGAGCTTGCGATTGGCGCACACATTGTCCAGGAGTCAAACAAACGTTTCGGCCTCTCATTAGACTTCGACAATCGAACCAAGATTACGGTGGGCTATCGTCCCGGCATTCTCGGCGGACAGCCGCTGCTTGAGTTCGGCGACAAAGTAGGTGCAGAAAACGGCTTCGGTGGTCAAGGATGGATTACCTGGCACGCGCGTGTTGCTCACGTCGTGCCGCAGATTGAGGCAAAGCTTGCTGTCTAATGCGCAACAAGACTTGCTACTCAAAGTTTCATTCCAGGGGGTTTTTAAAAGGCGCATTCGCCGCCCCCTGATCGAATTCACTAGTCATTGAAGCAACAACTACCACGTACCCTCGGGGCGCAGGAGGTTCTCCTCCTCTTGCGCCCATGCAAAAAATTATCGCCGTCTTTTCCGCTTTTTCTTAAAGCGAAAAGTTCCGGCATCAATCTCTCGGCAAAACGTCCCGAGTTGTTCACCGATGGACTTTGCTCCTGCCCAGTCAAGTTGGTCGAAACGACTGGTCCCGCCGAGCACTTCCCGGCCACCCGCCCCGGAGGGCTTAATCAGTGGGAAGAAATGCAACAAGCCCATGGGCCCGATTCGTTCTTGTACCCACTCCATACTTTTGGCGATAATTGAACACACACCAAGATCGCTGAAGTAGGCGACAAGAATCGGAGTCTTGTTCTTATTCCAGTGGTCATAGAACACCGAGTTTCTGCCAAACTCACTGAAATCGGCCACTGCAATTTCATCATTTGGCCCAAACAAGACATGCTCGGCAGCCAATACCTTTTCAAGCTGCTCCTTTTGCAGTTCCACAGC
>CAYGNZ010000031.1:9134-15824 GCA_964351345.1 uncultured Bdellovibrionales bacterium
AGACACAAATCTCTCGTCGTGTAAATTCGCCAGCGGTCAATTCCTCCCCACCAGGCGAGGTTATCACTTGCGGTGGGATGGGCGGCCTGCCTCCAAAGAATCATCAGCCGTCCGGCTTCGGTATCATCAAGCGTTCTCGCTGCGTCGTGATTGATGTCAACTCGGTTAATCAATTCCGCGAGATGAGACAAATTCTGTGAGACGATACCCCTTTGGCGATCTGAAAGATTGGGGAATACATCACTCAGTATCGGGTGAGGCACTAAGCCGAGGACCGAGGCTGCACAAAAGGTTGCGTCCTCATCGGGGAATCCAAGAAAGACAATTTTGGGATTACCCGCAAGACAACCATAGAAATCGTTGTAGCCACGAAGTGCGACTCCCTCAAGATGAGAGAGCGAACCGTGGTGATCGAGTTGTTTCTCATCCACGATTGAGTCGGGGCCAGCAGAGCACTCGATGGGGCACCAACCATTGGCGCAATATCGAGCCGCTTCACCAACACTTCGCGCAATATGAATCTGAAGTTTGCGTTTGAGCGTGAACGGGGCCGTAAGATTTTTTTGCAAGAGCAAAATCAACTCACGGGCTTCTAGTGAGTGCGGCATTGTCTAATTCCTCAGGGGAGATTTAAAACCTGTGTTTGGAACCTCTACTAGCGCGGTAGCTGTTCCTTCGAGAGACGGGGAATAGAGACGCGCCCCGTCGATAGAAGAAACAGAAAATCCGTCTACTCATTAGCTAAAGAAAAGAGGTCTTCTTGGAGCACTAACAGAATTAGCACCGACAATCAAAACGCCGGCTGTAGTAAGTCGTTAGATAGTATCGCAGGCCGACATCGCGCCGCTCTGAAAACCCTTCAAAAACCATTCCGTTCGTTGCTTTGATGAGCCGTGGGTGAATGACTCTGGTCGAACGGAACGTCCTGCGCGGCGTTGGAGCGTGTCATCACCTATCGCTGCGGCAGTCGCCATACCTTCTTCAATATCGCCTGCTTCGAGTATCTTCCGATCCTTATTGCCGTGATGCGCCCAAACACCGGCATAGCAATCCGCCTGAAGTTCTACTCGCACCTGAAGCGCATTCGCCTCACTTTCAGAGAGTCGTGCTTTTGCCGCGGCGACTTTGGGTATTGTTCCCAGCACATTTTGCACGTGGTGCCCTATTTCGTGCGCAACCACGTAAGCCGCCGCGAAGTCTCCTTTTCCACCAAGGCGATGAAGTTCGTTGAAAAAACTTAAGTCGAGATACGCCTTGTTATCTCCGGGGCAATAAAAGGGGCCAGACGCGGCACTGGCAAGTCCGCACGCCGAGCGCACTGCACCAGAAAACAAAACAAGCTGAGGTTTCTCGTATCGCCGTCCCTGAGCAGAGAAGAGCTTCGTCCATACATCTTCAGTGTCGGCGAGCAGCACGGAGACAAAGTCCGCTGCTTCATTTTCCGCTGGAGTCGCTTGTCGCGGACTCATCTGCGGTGATTGTACGGAACCTTGCACACCACCGGCTACAAGCTGGAGCAGTTGCGCAGGATCCGCACCAAGAAGCAGCAAGAGCAGTATGACGAAAATTCCTCCGCCTCCTAGGCGTATTCCGCGCCCCGCGGGCATACGCATTCGAGAACCACGCCGATCTTCGATATTCTCACTTCGTCTTCCAGTTCTCCAGCGCATGTGACTCCCTCGATTTGAATCAAGTTGTAAGTATTACAGCGTCCACGACAACATTTCAGGAAACAACTGACCACGGGCAACGCGGGTCACACCACCAGTCATTAGAATTTCGAAATCATCTTTCACCACAATACTAAGCGTGCCGCCCGGCATGTGCACCGTGATTTCTGAATCACAGAGTCCCAGGCGGTAGGCGATGGCGGCAGAAGCGCTACTACTACTCCCTGAAGCAAGGGTATAGCCCGCTCCACGCTCCCAAATTTCAATCTTAATATTATTTCGATCTACGATTTCCATGAACTGTACATTGGTTCGATTGGGGAAACGTTGCTCGACTTCTAAGTCTGGACCGAATTTTTTGGCAATGTCAGCCGAGACTTTATCTTGAATAATCACGCAGTGAGGATTGCCAATTGTTGCTGCGGAAAACTCGAATTCCGTACCTTGAATTTCAATTTTCTCGCGAAGGACTTCGCGCTCCTCTCCGCGCACCGGTATCACATCGCTACGAAAGCTCACTTTCCCCATCTCAACACGGACCTGGCTACCGTTTTCAAAAACGCAAGATTCAACAAGCCCACCGTCGGTAAGTACATGAAACGGGTCATCCTGCACCTCGCCTGAATCCCAAAGGTAGCGGGAAAAAATGCGTAATCCGTTGCCGCTTTTCTCGGCAACGCTTCCATCAGGATTGAAAATGGTGAGAGGAAATTGCCCCTGAGGATTTTTGGGTTGATGAAGCAAAATACCATCGGAACCAACGCCAAAATGTCGGTGACAAATTCGAACCACTTCATCACTTGTGAGGTTTGCCGTTCCCTCATCAGAGCGCATCACGATGTAGTCGTTTCCTAGGGCATGATACTTGTAAAACTTCATGAATGTTTTCTCTTCAATGCATTAACTAATATTTCTGACAGCCCATCGAAATCTCCGTTGGACATCAGTACCACAAGATCGCCTGAGCGAAGTTCATCGAGGAGATATTTTCGAATTGCATCTACTTCCGCAAAACTCTTCGCTTCTCCGCCGCCTTCTTTGATATCTCGTTTTACCTGCGCAACATCGAGAGCGACAATTTCATCCTCAGTTGAACTATAGCTTCCCGCGTCTTGCACTTCGCGAAGCACGCTAAGATCCGCAGATTGAAAACTCTTGCCGTACTCTTCTTGGAAATACCCACGGCGACTAGTGTTTGAGCGCGGCTCAAATACTGCAACAAGACGTTTCTCGGGGTAGGCTTCTTTCAGTCCACTGAGTGTGGTGGTCACTGCAGAGGGGTGATGAGCAAAATCTTCGATAACCGTGATGCCTGCGATTTCGAGCAGAATTTGCTGCCGTCGCTGTACGCCGGTGAAGTTTTGAATCCCCTGTCCTAGCTCTTGGTCACCAACACCGAGTCGTCGGGCAACCGCCGCGCACACTAAGAGATTCAAGGCGTTGTGCTGACCACTCAACGTCGTTTTTGCTTCCATTTCATGCCCTGAAAGTAAAAAACGAAGCCGCTGGCCGATTCGCTTCTCCGGGATATCTTGATATTGCCAGGGAGTACGGGAGAGCAATTGATAGTCGGAGGATTCCGCTAAGCCGTAGCGAAGAACCGTCGCCTGCACCAAGGGGTCTTTCTCCCAAGAATCCGCCAGTGCCGCTAAGGAGTCTCCTTGGTCACAAACAAGAATCATCCCATCAGAGGGAATTCGCCGGACAAACCGCGTAAATTCAAGTTCGATCTCCGCCAATGATTGATAAATATCAGCGTGGTCAAACTCCAGGCTTGTGACGATTGCAATATCAGGCCGGTAGTTATGAAATTTAGAATACTTGGCAAAAAACGCGCTGTCGTATTCGTCACCTTCGAGCACGACAACTCGATTTGCCAGCAGGAGTTCTTTGCTTACTGGTCGAATTCCAGAAGGAAGTTCATTCGGCACTCCGCCGATGAAGTAACCTGGATGCCGCCCCGCGTCCTCGAGGATACTTGCCAGGGCTGCCGTCGTGGTGGTTTTCCCATGCGTTCCGCTGACCACGATAGAGGTGCGGCATTCCTCACGAGAGCCAATTAGAAGCGCAGAAAATACTTCAGGCATGGAGGCATAGGGCAGGCCACGCTCAAAAACTGCCTGCACTTCGGGATTGTCTTTGCTCAAGGCATTGCCAATGACCACTAAGTCCGGGGTCTCTTCGAGATTCTCAGCGGCGTAACCGCTATACACTGCATCGGCGAGTTTTTTTACTCGCGGTCCCATCGGAGGGTAGAACGCTTTGTCACTTCCGGTAACTCGATACCCAAGCTGTTTTAACAAGGAGAGCACCGCAGAAGTGCCCGTGCCGCAAATTCCGCTGATGTGGATATGTGCGCCAGGCGAAAGCGTTGCCACATAGCGGGCTCGCTCAATACTCGCCTCATCGAGCTCCTTCACTGCTGCCGGAACCTTACTCATCCGTATTTTTAGCTTTTAGTGAGTAATTCAATTTGGCTACTTCTTCAAAGTGCTGGCGCGCACCCACTGCGGCCAGATGCTGTAGCCAGAAATCAGCAAGAAGTATGGCAAGCATGGCCTCAGCAATCACCGGTGCTCGAAGCGCAACGCAAGGGTCATGGCGTCCCAGCGTTTTTATTGTTTGTGATTGAAAGTTGGTATCAATCGTCGGCTTGTCTTGCGGAATCGAGGAGGTAGGTTTAATCGCCAATCGCACCACGATTGGGGCACCTGAAGAAATTCCGCCTAGCGTGCCGCCATGATGATTGGAGAGAAATCCCTCGGGAGTCATTTCATCATTGAGCTCGGTTCCGCGTGCGCCAGCACTTTGAATCCCAGAACCAATTTCAACGCCTTTGACCGCTGGAATGGAAAACATCGCGGCACCAATTGCAGCATCAAGTTTAGCAAATACTGGCTCGCCTAACCCAAGAGGCACTCCCTCGGCAATTACCTCCACCATTCCACCAACGGAATCTCGCGCTTTTCGAGCAGTCTCTATTTCTGCCGTCATCGCCGCAACGGTATCTGGATCAGGGCTACGGACATCATTATCCTCAACCGTTGCCCACTCTCTCTTTTGTGCTTTTACACTACCAACTTGAATCACTCCGCTAAGAAAGCTCACCCCTGCGGTTGCTAATAATTGCTTAGCCAGGCCACCTGCCATGACTCTTGCGGCAGTCTCTCGGGCAGATGAGCGGCCTCCACCTCGGTAATCGCGGTGGCCATGTTTAGCGAAATAAGTGAAATCGGCATGCCCTGGTCGAAAAAGGTCTTTTATCGCCGCATAGTCTTTAGACTTGGCATCGGTGTTTCGAATCAGCATCGCAATCGGACAGCCCGTGGTTTTGCCTTCAAATACTCCGCTGAGTATCTCAAACTCATCTGCCTCTTTTCTTGGGGTGACGAGTTTGGACTGTCCGGGACGCCGACGGTTGAGATCGTATTGTATTTTTTCCGTATCAAGCTCCAAGCCAGCGGGGCAGCCGTCGACAACGACTCCCAAGGCGGGGCCATGGCTTTCTCCAAAGGTGGTAAGACGGAATAAGGTTCCGAAACTGCTTCCAGTCATGCTCTTGCCTGTTGTGGCGACGAATCGCTCGGATTAATCTGCGGTAACTTACCGTAATTTCCAGGAATTTGCGAATCGCTTTCGGGCATCAGCTACGGATTCGCTCTGAGCAGGGCAAGGTAGCGAGCTAGGATAAGAGATTGATTTTTCTAATCTTTTAGCTACCTCCTCCACCTAAACTGCGGGGAGAGCCTGATTTATTTTGCCGAATGCGGCTTAGCCGAGTAAAACTCCGCGACTGATGGCCAGCAACACTGCAGCCATTCCGACCACTCGTCTGAAATCGAGCACTGCGTATTGGCGGCTACGTGCGAAGACGAGAAATAGTCCCAAGCTCAAAAGAGCAAGGTCGAGACCACGGGCGATTTCGGGAGTAAGCCAGGCACTATGACGGAGCACGTCGAATAGATGAAAAAATTCGTGGCTAAGGCTAAATTCGAAGTGGTTTCCGTGTGCCTCATGGTAAGGATGAGCTAAAACTATAGCGGGAGAGAACAAAAGAACCGCAAGTGCAGTGCATGTATGCCGTGCACTGCGAGCTACGTAATTGAGGCTTAAAATTGATTTTTTGAGCATGTTCAGCGTCCTCCTATGCTTAGCCGGAGAAGTTTCTCATGAGGTTGGTGAAATTTCAAGCACAGCCTCCTAATCCGTAAAGACCTAATGAAGTGAAGCTAATCTATGAGTAAGCCAAAGAAAATCCCCTTAATGCTGAGTGTGATGACCCCCTTTCCCCACTCTATTGAGAAGACAGCTTCCTTACTGGAAGCCAAAGAGATGATGCTCGAGTACAATATTCATCATCTTCCCGTGACTGAGGATGGCTCACTGGTAAGCGTCATTACGAGCCGTGATATCAAGCAAGGTGAAGCCCTTCCAGAGAGTCTGACTCTTACCGTCGCTGATGTGGTGGAGGACGAGGTCTATATCGTCGACCTTAATGCTCGACTGGATTATGTGCTCTTTGAGATGGGCGAAAAACGACTAGGAGCCGCAGTGGTGCTGCGTGGAGACAAACTGGTGGGGATTTTTACCGTCACTGATGCCTGCCGCACCTTTGGCGAGTTCCTGCAAAGCATGTTCCCTGATGGAGACGATAATCTCGTCGCTTAAAGTGCCAGTAGCTTTTGGGCGATGGAGTTGAGTTTCTCGGCTGCCTCGTCCACTTCTTCATCCGCAAGAAAGAAAAGTGGTGCAATGCGAAAATACCCGGCACGAGGCGTGGTGGTGATACCTTCCGCTGCCGCCTGCTTGCTGAGTTCTTGTTCACAAACCTTCGTTCGATAAGAACGAATACCGCTTCGGTTTGCGGAGGAGAATTCTAACAAAGAAAAAATTTCGGGATCTAGTTTTTGATGAATTCGATCTTGGAGCCGAAAGACCTCGGACCGAATTTGCTCAATCGGATTCTTTGAAAAGATCTCTTCCAACACTGCGGTCAAGCCAACAGTAGCGGTAAGGGTCA
>CAYGNZ010000032.1:0-15571 GCA_964351345.1 uncultured Bdellovibrionales bacterium
CGTTGCCGTTGCCGTTGCCGTTGCCGTTGCCGTTGCCGTTGCCGTTGCCGTTGCCGTTGCCGTTGCCGTTGCCTCCGGCATTGTTGGAATTGCCTGGATCGGAATTCCCATTTCCATTGCCGCCTGCGTTGTTGTTTCCCGAATTAGAATCGCCATTTCCCCCGGCATTGTTATCTACACCTGGATTGGAGTTCCCGTTTCCGTTTCCACCTGCGTTATTGCCATTGCCAGGATCGGAATTTCCATTGCCATTTCCCCCGGCATTGTTGCCGTTACCGGGGTCAGCATTTCCATTGCCGTTACCTCCGGCGTTGCTATCGTTCCCCGGATTGCTGTTTCCATTCCCTCCGGCGTTATTGTTGTCCGGTCCTGCGTTGGGATTGTCATTTCCTCCTGAGTTGTTATCCCCAGGGTTAGTGCTTTGGTTCCCGTCGGCTTCGGTATCATCAATGATTGGCGGCTCTGGGTCCTGACTATCGTTTCCGCTAGGGCTTTCATCAACCCCTGAGTCATTCTCCCCTTCATTTGTTTCTCCGCCACCCTCGGTGCCAGTATCGTCCTCAACGATATTTGAATCAGGTAACACTGGCTGCTCTGTGTCAGTTTGAGGCGACTCGGGGAAAGGTTTAGGGGAGCTCTCTTCGACTGCGCCATCGTTTTGAGGGGAGTCCTCTACGGTGCGGGTCACTTCATTGATTTCAGTGGGTGTTGCTGAGTTCTGTTCCTGATCTACGGCAAACGAAATTTCTAGAGCGACTGCCTCAGGACTTGGGGCGTCGATCAGCGTACGCGCCATCAAGCCATCACCTTCAAATAGAAACTCCACTTGAGAAGTCGGTGGATCAGCAACAATGAGAAACGCCCCTTGTTCATCACTAATGTCGAAGTCACCTGTATTGGCGAGAGTGACTTGGATACCAGCAAGCGGGGTGCCCACTCGACTAAGCAGGGTGCCGCGATACTCAAAGCCGCCGGTGCCACGAGAACCTCCACCAGCACATGCACTCAAGAGCAACACGCAGATAATTAAGAGAACGGCGAGCCTCTCTGAAAAACTGAGATTGAAAGCTTTACTCTTAAGCATCCGCACTATTCGTTTTCATCCTCTTGTTTGCAGGGAATAGTTCGACTAAACGAGCCGATGGCCACACGAGCGAAGCGGGTGTCCGAATCAACCTTATGTTCAGTGTTGATCTCGACGTCATAGGAAGATAAATGCTCCCGCAGTTTCTGGTGAAATTGGGTTCCTTCGAAAAGAATCCATTTCCTCAACTCCTCAAGGTAACGAGCAGGGATTCGGTCGAATTCAGTCTTTATATGAAGATTTAGAGTCTTGTTTTCCGACGTGAGATTCTCTTCAACAGCATGCAATAGGTCATCTGAGTCTTCTGAGAGGTATTTATAGCCTTCCTCTACATTATTCCGCTCAACATAGAGCTTTTTTTTGAGCGTAAGTGTGGAATCCTCGCGCGCGACGGCTCCAATTCGCTCAAGCTCAAACAGTATGGGGTAGGCGCTAAGCTCTTTACTTACTGAGCTGACAAGCTGAGCGAACTCACTATCTGTTCCCTGGCAATCAAGAGTTTTTGGGATGCCCTCGGCGGTCTGATACTGAGGGCTATGCTGCCAATGTCCAATGACTCGACTGATGATATCGCTCGATATTGGTTTGGCGTCTGTGCCGTCAGGAACCGCGGAGAGGAGCTTGGAGAGATCTTTGCGGTGCACTCCAGTCATTACACTAAGTTTGCTGGAGCTAGGCGCTGCGTCGCTCTCATTAATTTCTTCAAGAGCGAGTTCAACAAATAGTTCTTTAGCGAGAGCAACTAAGGCTTGAAGTTTAATGCCGCGCCTTAGGCAATAATGTATTACGGGCCTCATTATGCTGCGGAGGCAGAGGGTGCTTGGAGAAGGCTTGTTTTGTAATTCCGTCACAAATCGTCCGTGGATACATCTCTACGCTTCTTCAGGGACCGGACATCGAGCAAGACTTTAAGCACGAAGTGCTGAAGAGAAGCAGCTCTAGACTAACCCCGTACAGAAAGAAGCTCAATGCTGTGAAATTTGCGCAGCATTGAGCATCCTCCCGAGCCCATTACCTTTTAACGGTAGCGTTGACTCGCTTTCTTCAAGGCGAACTTCATGTCGTTGAGACTGCTCAAGGTCGCTTCCGTCTCATCGTAATTAACCCGAGCGTTTCCTGAAATCTCCAACTGAAGCGCGTGAATTCCGCCGTAGAAATTGAAGTTACCGTTTACAATAACCGACGCGTTTGGCGCGTAGATTACGCTACTCATTTCCACGGTTCCGTTGAGCTGCAAGGTGTCGGTGCCCAAGTAGTAAAGCTCAACCTGATGCGGAGCGTTGTTCGCGTTGATATACTTCTTACCATTGATGTGACTAGAGCCGTTTGCGTCGATGTTTTCGACGTAGATTCGGATCTTTTCTCCCTGCGGGATTGTGCCGAAGGCAAGCTCTGCCTGGTTTCCACCGTATGACAACGTTTTGAAGTAGTAGGGATTGTTGTAGTCAGTGAGCGTTAACTTCTTTTTATTGTTGATGGTTACATCTCTCCAACAACCGCCACTATTCCAAGTCGTATCGCTGCCGATTGTGGGATCAGTTGTTACGCCAGGACAATATCCAGACCAAGTATTTACTGTTGGCAGAGTGTGGGTGTGGCAGGAGCTTCCCTCACACGTGGTGCCCGAAACATCTCCGCCTGGAGGATTGAGAGAAATCCCGCTGTCGGTTAATGTTTTTGCCGTTCCATAGATATCACTGCTGATGTCAATCGGACCATCCGAGGCGACCGGACAGTTAGAGCGAGGTGCTCCTTTGCTCCAGGTGTTTGTTCCCGCATCGTAGGTGTAGCGATAGGAGTAGCAGTCGTTATTCGGAGTCTGGAAATTCAGCGAGGTTTCGCCGTAGAAACCGACGGAGCCGGCAGCAGCAGAGAGAGTGGTATAGATATAGGAGAAACTATGCACACCTCTGTCTGGGTTATTTGCAGTGACGACATCCACTCGAAAAACAGGCTCAAAATTTCCATCTGTTTCTCGTGCCCAAATGAGGATGACTCTCGCGTTCGCATTGCCTAGATCAGCGTTTGCAAATTCCGTTACTGCGTCAAAAGAAGCTGCAGTATCGATGTTTTGAGTCGCGGGGAATGCCGAGGTGCCAAAAAAGCTATTGTTACTCAACATCACAGAGCTCGTGCTTCCCGCCATTTTGACCATTGAATAGACGCCAAAATGCTGACCTTCGTTACTCCCAAGCGCAGGTGCTCCCAGGTCAAAATTAGTATTAAAATTAGCTGCGGTGAACGCGCCGACCAGATTCTTGGAGTTTTCTTGCATCCACGCAACGGTCTTGTTGAGTGTCTCTTCCACCTCGTAGTAGTAGGTCGCTCGAGTCTTTACGAGTGCACGAGTTTTAGTGTTCGTAGTTGCTGAGTCTAACATCCCGGCCGTGACGATGAGACCGAGCATCAGAAGCACTAGGACTCCGAGTAGAGCGTAGCCTGATTCGTGAGGATTGTTGGGTTGTTTCATTCTAAGGTACTCCTGATTGCCGGCGTGTTAAAATACGTAGTTTAGATTGCGAATCCCCACTCGCTGCTGCACAGAAGTGGAGTAGGTAGATCCGTCTGAAAGTTTTTTGTCGCTCGTAACCGTGATCGTAACTTCAATCGAGCGAAGCGAGTTCACCACAATGGCGTTGGTCAAAGGCGGTGCGATGACACTTCCATCAAACGAGTAATACGTAATAGCCATGACGCTATTATTTGCGAGCAACACTGCTCCATCCCCAGAGTCTCGCGTGACACCACTCCCGTCGCTTGGAGAGTCGTATACGATTACCGGGACAACTTCGAGAATCGAACCGGTGTCAAACGTCGCACCGAGCGTTGTGATATAGGTGGCATCTAGGGTTACGACGTTGGTCGCGGTATTCACCGAAGCCACCGTAGCGTAGAGACCTTCATCTCCTCCTACGACACTGTTGGTGAGGTAAATTTCATCGCCAGCCTCAACTCCCTCTACGCCGGTAAGGCTGATGTTGAGGGTAGCAGTGGGATCAAAATCTGTCGTGAGTAGGTGCACCGTCCCTGACTCATTGAGGCGGAAGGCGAGATGGTCGCCGTCAGTGACTGAAATATCAATCGGCTCGGTGACGCTTGGGTCAGAGAGGGTTGATTCATCGATTTGGAAATTCGCTTGGTCAAATGGGACACCATTGCCGAGGACGCGAAGCTCAGAAATAATTGTCTGGAGCACGGCTTGGGCCTGCACCTGGGCGGCGATTCGAATCGAGTGGTCGTATGAAGCAGATACGGAGCTGCTGTATTGGCCGACCAGCCCGCCGAAGATCGCACCCACGACAAGTATGGAAACGAGCACCTCAAGAAGCGATGAACCACGTTCGTCTCGCTTAGTATTGATCATTGTAAAAACCTTCATTGTGAACTCGTAGTACCCTTATTCCCACGTCGCAAACGTGGTGCTGAAATCAACCGACGTAGAGACCTTCGAACTGTTACTGGTTACTGTTACGTCGACCGTTCTTGACTCATCGGCGTTGACCACGACAGTGGTATCTCTTGAAAAGCTGATGTCCAGGCCTGGCCAGGTAACGCTTGACTCACTGCTGCTATGTGAGGCGTTGAGCGCAGATACATCAATTGCAGCGAGTTCTTCCATCTTGCTAATCGCAAGGCTACTGGCGGCGTGATTGACTTCGGTGAATTTAGCAGTTCGCAGGGCGCCAATGAGATTTTGCGCAATGCCGAGACTAATCACGGCCATGATTAGAATACTGACTAAGGCCTCTACCAGAGCGAAGCCAGCTTCTTCATTGAGTTCGTGTTCTTGAGTTACCTTCATTCTGAAAACCCTTAGTCCAAAGAAAATAGGCCAGTCCCCATGAGGGTACCGCTGACAAATTGCTCGGTGGTGCCGCCCACCGTCTTACTCATTGTGAGAGTGCGAGTGGCAATGACGTCGCTTTCGCTTACGGATTGCCCTCGTGAGTTAAAAATGATTTGTGCATCACTTGCGATCGTGACGTTGCTCGGCATCTCGCGTTCGAAGGAAACCTCATCCGCGCTCGGTGGCGAGGACGCGTCGTAGCTTAAATAGTCGCACCCAAAGGTGTAGCCTGTGCCGCTGGGGTTGATTTCGAAAATTCCTCTGCAACCTTTAGTCAGAGATTCCGCTTGAGCGCGTTTGAGGTCTTGCAAGAGGTTTGATCTTGCATTCATTCGATCAAATGAGGCGCTGAGGTCGGCAAAGTTCGGCGCTGCCGCTGCGGTAACAAGCGCGAGTATTACCATGGCAACCATCATCTCAATCAGGGAAAAGCCCGTCTCAGAGTGCTGCTCCGGTAGTGGAGAGAATGTATGTGCACCGCCTTCAAAGATCTTCATGCATTACCTCTTTGCAATTATCGTGCGAAAAATTCGCAGGTCACTAGAGAAGCTATTCGACTCAAATAGAGAGAAACTAGACGGTCCAGGCTGGAGTAAAGTGGTGTTATTACGCACTTTTTGCGAAATCTAGGCGGAAGGTAGAAGAAAACTAAGCAGAAAACTCGTAAAATGAGCTACTTAGGGGGGAAACCCACTAATTTCGCACGATTCGATCGGACAAACCCTTACTAGGTGACTTGCAAAATTTGCAGGCCTGTCGCCGAGGAGACTGAGTCTCGATTGATCACTCGCCGAGGTTAGCGAGCAATTGGCCCGTGCGTGCCGATAGGAAAGTCATCGCTGTTGATCGCATTGGCCGAGACTGGATTGCCTAAAACGATAGCACCCAAAAGGAACAAAGCCGCCACCGCAGATGAAGCTGATGCTGAAGGTTTCTGCACGCTACCTAAGTGCGGTTTCGGGCCTGAAGTTTTGCGAAGTGCAATACCGACTATGAGGAAGGTAAGAACATAACAGACAACTTGCATTCCAGATGGACGGGCAGAGTATCCAATCATGACGTGTAAAGACTGACCAAGTAAACTCCGCTCCGAGAGAATCTCTGAACTATCCCAGAGGGGGTAGACGATGGTTGGTACAACGTCGGCTGCGGCGAGGAATACGACTGCTTGAGATACCATTCCCGCACAAAGTGCCACGAGTAGCCACGTGGTGGCAGCGAAAATATACTTACTCGAAGCTCTGAGTAGTCCCTTGTAGAGGGCGAAGCCCACAACGCTACCTGCACACAGTCCGATGATTCCGCCAAGCAACAAGGAAACCGCACTTTGGGAGGATGCAAGCAGCCCGTGAGCGAGGAGAACGATTTCTGAGCCGTCCCGTAGGAAGGTGAGTGCAACGACTACGGCAAGAACGGAGCAAGGCTTTTTGCCCGAGGAAACTTCGCTACCGACCTGTCGTAGTTGCTGGGAAAGTTCGCGAGCATGGTGTTTCATCCATACTACCGTGGGAGCGATAAGCACGGCTGCCACGAGTAAGACCGAGGCGTTGAATAATTCTTGGCCCATTCCCTCAAATGCCATCGAGAGCTGTTCGGTAAACATTGCGAGCAAGCCAGAGCCCAGCAGTCCTGCAAACATACCAAAGCCGATCCAAATGCCTCGACCTCGCACGTCACGAGTTGCGGCCAGTAGAATACTCAAGACAAGGGCGATTTCTAAAATCTCTCTAAACACTATTATCGCAAACGAAATCATTTACTTTTCAGTCCTGAACAGAAAGGGGGAAGTGTGCGGTCTGCAACCAACGACTATCTGACAACGAACTTTCCTTTCGCGGTGTCCTCATGAAACTCACCAAAGAATGCATACTCGCCTGGCTTCAGCGGCCCGAGGTACATAATTATCTTTGAATTCCCGGCAACAATTTTTTCTCGGTTCAAGTCGTGGCTCTCGAACTCCTCAGGTGTCGCGTCCTTATTTTCAACAACGAGCTTTACTTTCGTATTCGCTGGTAACTCCATCTCAGCGGGCTCAAAAAGGTGGTTCTTGATGCTGAGCGTGAAAGTCGGCGTGTCAGCTATTGCAGCTGGGGTAAAAAGTATAACCGACAAGAATAGTCCTAATAAGTATTTCATACTTTAGTTCTTTGTTAGGGTTACCAAACAGAAAATCGGCACAGCACGAAACTGTCATGCATGCACCAGTAGGGGATGGCATAACTAATTTTAAGCAGTAGTGCAATGTCTAGAGGATTGATACTGGAAAATGATTCGTCATAAAAACACTCTTAAAATTAAACGCGGGCTCTAGAATCGAAGCTAGAGCCCGCGTTGAGCGTTGCCTAAGAACGCAGCTTGATGAACTCAGTCGTCTGCTTGGCCCTCGGATTCGTACAAAAGTCCACCACGGCAACAAGACCACCGAAGACTTGATGCACGATTCCGTGGGGGATGAGAAGTAAGTCTCCGGGTTTTGCGACATGGGTTTGACCAGTACCTCGCCGAGCCTCTCGATACACCTGGAAAGTTAAAGCCTCCGGATTCCGTCCAGTGTGATGGCGATTAAGGTGAACATCATGACGCGAGTCATCGAGAAAGACATAAAGCTGATATCCGAGCTCTCCTCCGTTCGTCGGTCCAGGGTGAGAGTGTGGCGCAGTGCTTTGTGGATTTAGTAGCACCGTTGTAATTCTGAGCGGGACAGAACACTCGACGTTATCCTCTCTCAACACGACGCGACGGAAATCTTGCATCTCCTTTGTGGTGACTTCAGTTACCCCGTCGTGAACGAACTCGTTCGGCAGAGAGTTAATGAGAACGAGTTTGCTTTGAAATGGGCCATTTGCTTGGCTAGGGAAGTCTATTTTTACAAGCCGCAAATCCAACCCTGCAGTCGAAACTGTCGCACTTGTCTGATCAGCATCACCAAGTCGGATAGCGTCACCTGAAGCCAAAAACGCAAAGCGTCCAACGTGGCCCGGAGAGTGTAGCTGTGCCTGTGCGCGTCCTGCAGCAACAAGAATGATAGAGTTTTTTCCCGCAGTATGCGGAAACTCGGTTTCGGAGTCACTCAGGTTAAACGCTTGAACAGTAAAGGCTTGGCCTAACACCGTCGTGAGCGCGCGAGAGACCGAAGTTGCAGGGAGGCCGCTTTGAACGAAATCGAAAAATCCGTACGCGTGCACGGGATACGCAGACTCACTCATCGCTACCTCCATGGTTAAAACCTTCGTGTTCGCGCTTCGTCGCGCGAAAAATAAAGACGAACCACTTCCAGAAGGGAGTCCGAGAAAGCAATTTCTCAATTCCCCCTCCAGAAGCGCTTAAAGACTTCTACAAATTTGGGTCGTGAAATAGCGAAAATACAAAGGAACTCCGTTTTAATAAAAAACGCAATTATTCTAAGGTGCCAGGCTCCAGAGGAACTCTCAAATCGGATGACTTGGGGTAATGGTAAAAAAACTGAAAATTAGTGCATGTTCCAACAGCACACCGCCAAAAAACCCCTCCATAACTTGAAAAATTGAATAAATTACCTATACTTTTCGCTTAAAACTGTTGTTAATACCCATAATCGGGAAACGTAGTAAAATGATCAATAAATTTAAATTCTTAGTTGCCGGTCTTGCGGTAGCTGCGCTGGCGCCTGTAGCTCCTGCTGCGGCTAATACCATTCAGGTTGGCTTTACTGATGGAGCTTTCGCTCCCCGCTATTACGAGGAAGGAACGGTTGCAAGCGACTATACCTACAAGGCGGGATATGACCTAAGCGACCTCCCCCTTACTCTGAACATGGACACGGGAGTTGCTAACCTTGAAGGTGATTTCACAGGTGACTTGCTGGATGCCAATGATGATGTGATTGGTACCTCGGTTGCGAGTCTGGATCTTACCTTCATGGGATTAGAGATTAATCCCAACATTGGCGATCCAAACAATCCGATTTTGGCGCTGGGCCTTGAAGGGACTTCGACCAGTTCGGGAGAGTTTTTCTTCCAGTTCGATTTCACGACGGGCAACCCAGAGGCAGAGACCTTAGATGTCTTCGGTGGCTTTGCTCAGCCAGGTCCGAACCACCGTCATTTTGCAGATCTCGCAGGTGAGTCGTTTAATTTCATCCTACGAGAAAATGGCAAGTTCGATGTCTGGGTCAAGTCTCTCGCGGGGAAGAACTTCACTCTTTCTCATGATCCATTCAATCTTCATGGCGACATTCATGGCAATACTGAGGTGCCAGAGCCAGCGACTATGCTGTTGCTTGGTGCCGGCGTGCTTGGTGGAGCTCTGAAGCGGAAGAAGCTCGCTTAGTTGAAGAACGCCTAAGTGAGTAAAAGAAAAAGCCTCAGCAGATTTGCTGGGGCTTTTTTTTACTCACCACAATACCGCTCTTCGATCGGGCTTTAAGTTGCCGTAGTGTAAAGGGCGATCACCGTACTACGACCGAAGTTCTCGCAGAAGTTGTTGTATTCGCGCCTCAGTTTCAGCAATCACCTCATCGCGCTCCCATCCCTTGGGGTCCAGTGTCTGACCTACTTTAAAGCTCATGGTGATTCCAAAGGGTATTGGTCCTAGTTTCCTGGTCGCAAGCTTCCAAGAACCATCAAGGGCTACCGGTATAATCACCGCGTTAGGGCAATGCTTAAGGATAGTGGCTAATCCACGCGGTTTGAATGCTTTCATCGCCCCTCGACGTGCGCGAGTACCTTCGGGAAAGAGAATAACGCCGAATGTTTCTTCTTCCATCCGCTTGCCGAGTGCACCAATCTCGCGAATTGCTTGCCGAGCATCGGAGCGGTCAATTAAGGCTGAGCCTTCTTCTCTCAAGCATATCGATACACCGGGAATTCCTCGTCCAAGTTCTTGTTTCGCAATGAATTTTGGTCGTTGGGCCGCAAACATCGTGTGCAGGACGCTGACATCAAAAAGAGACTGGTGATTTGAGACGATTAACCATGGACGATCCATCGGCGCAGGTGGATGCTGCTGTTCAATGTGTATTTTTGTTCCCACAAGACTCAAACAAGCTCGAACTTGTCGGTTAAAAGACTGAGCGCAACGTTCTTTGTCTTCCTGCGAAGTGGCCAGACGAAAGCGCAATTCGTTACACACTAAGGTGGCAAGAAAAGTGACAAAGAAGGGAAGGAAGGCGAGGTAGTCAAAAAACCCAATCGCAGGTTGTTCCCCCTCTTGACGAATACTATCCTCAGTCGAGGAGTTTTTGGCATGCTCTGCTGTATGGTTCATTCTATGCGGTGATGATTCTCTTTTCGCGCCTGCGCTAATGTTTCACTTTGTCCGCTTGAGATAATTTCGGGCAAATCGTGCTTTCCAAGACACTAGTAGGGTGTGTAGCGGAGCACAATGCTCTCTTGCCAACTCGATGTGAGCCTCGCATTGGCCATATATTTCATCCCATTTAGAGGAGTCTGCCAAATGTAAGTGCCGCGCGCGGTCTAAGTAGCTAGCAAGCCGAATAAAAATAGCTGCCTGATTGCTGGGAATGGAATTTCCTGCGGCCTGCTCCGCTAGGTTGACTAGCTCTGGTGGAAGCTCACGTCGGATATCTGCGCTGAGAGTGGTCCAAACGCTTGCTAAAACGGCAGCTGACAGGGTTTGAGGGCAATGGAGATTGGCTTGCTCAATCAAGATAGAGAGAATTCTAGCGGGTCGAGGATTAAAGGACTGGCCCTCTTCTCGTTTATAGTCGAGTTCAGCGAGGCCTCCATTCCGGACAGCCGTCAAAAAATACCTCTCGACGGTCTCACGGTCTGCTGGCTCAAGAGTTCTGTTGAGGGTGCCCTTTAACTTCGGTGAATGCTCTTCTACGTTCAAAGGACCGCTCGCAGCGAAAGCTTGGTTTCAAGCTTTAAGAACTTGCAAATTTTATAAATCTGTGTAAATTACTAGGCTTTCTGAGGCCTTGCTAAGGAAATACTTACAATCTAAACACAATCTGAACCATCTTATGAGAGATAGGTGTAAGACTCAATAAGTGGTTGTTTTTTATGATGATACTTTTGTGGTGTAACAAAAGTGACTCTCAAACCGTCGACACCCTTATGAAACAAATTTCTTCTCTTCACGGTGTGCTGATTTTACTTCTGATAATGGCTCTCTCAATACTTGAGACCAGCCCTTGTCTTGCAGAGTATATCGAGCCCGGAAGCGTTGAGGTGAAGACCACCGCCTACCATCCGCAAAACACTGACTTCGACAAGGGGACGTATCACTACGAAGTGTCCTGGCAAGGAATTCCAGTGGCGCAAGCGCAAATCATTGTCGGCGAGGCAAAAGAGGGCGCGCAAGAATATCTCAACGTTAAAGCGGAAGCGAAAACCGGCGACTTTATCGACATCTTCTATCGGCTGCGATTTAGTAGCCAGAGTCTGTTTGAGGCCAACTCATTCAAGCCCATCCGCTTTGAAAGCCATCAAAAAGAGAATTCTCGGGAGAAGGTTCGCGAAGTGACCTTTGGGCCGAATGGAAAGATCAAAGCGGATTACGTAAAGAACGGCAATCAGGAAGAGCCGGTAAGCTTCCAATCCAAAAACGCTACCTTTGACCCAATCTCGGCGGCCTTCCTTGCTCGAAGTCTACCGCTTCGTTCCGGTGAGACGCATTCCTTCGATGTCTTCAACGGCAAGCACCGCTACTTGATCTCATTTGAGGTGAAGGAAAAAGAAAAGATTGAAATTCAAGACTCAATCTACGAAGCGTTTAAAGTAATCCCTACCGTGCAAAAGCTCACCGACAGCGAGGGAGAGAAGCGTCTGGAGCAGGCTGCTATCTGGATCTCATCAGACGATTCGAGAGAGGTGCTTAAACTGGAAAGTAAGGTGCTTGTTGGGAAAGTAAATGCACATCTCGTAAAGTTCGTGCCACAAGCTCCTCAGACTCCTGTGGTGAGTGTGAAGCTTGCCAAAGCGTCCTTTTAACTCCTCCTTCCATCATAGTGCTCCGCTTGCTTAGGCTCGATATTGCCTAAGACCGATTCGATCAGATACGGCGCGTTGCGCCATGGCGAATGAGGATTCGACTGAGTAAGCACGCATAAAATAGCGCATCCTCTGCGAGCTGAATCGCTAGCCCCCCAACATTCCAAGGCTTTTCTTGCACTCGAATTCCCTCTAAAAGAAGGAAAAATTAAAGCATCCTCTTCGCCTGACCGATACTCTAAGTATATGGGTGGGCTGCTTTTGGTCGATTTTTTTTATTCTGGTTATACAGAAAGCGCACTTTTAGGTTTTACGATCAAAGCAGCCATTTAGCGTTTTTTTGTCGCATCGCGACATCGAAGGGGGAGAAAATGGATAGCAAAAAATCAGATATCGCTATTCCTGAGCACGTATTAGACGGTTTAGAAGACCTTTCCTCTGACGTTCTTGACCTAAGAGACCTCATGCTTGCTTTCGCAGCAAGTGCTGCACAGCTACCAGACCGGATCGCTGACAATCCACAAAGCCAGGTCCACTAACGGGTAGCTTCTTAAAATCACCTCGCTTCCTCACGGCCTTTCGCATACTGTGACTAAGTCTCAGTTCGTTCTCCTGTGCCTACTTACATCCTGAGTGGTGCATCCGATGCGGACTTTTCAGCTACCCGCGTGGGAGATGCAAACTTGTATTGGCTCGTATTCGCCATACTTACCGCCGTTACGGAATCACTAAAAGATGTTGGTGGTAAGTTTGGCCTCAAAAAGGTTGATGAGTATCTTGTCACTGCCTCAATGGCAGTATTCGGCGCACTTTTCATTGCGCCACTTTTGCTATTCATAGAACGACCACCCCTAGGAGAGAAATTCTTCCTTTGCCTATTCTCAGCAACCACGCTCTACACGCTAAGTCTTTTTCTCTACTTTAAAGCGTTGCGACTGTCTGATCTCTCAATCACTGTTCCAATGATAATGTACACCCCTGTGTTTTTGCTGCTCACTTCTCCCTTGATGCTTGGTGAGCAGGCAAGTAAGGGCGGCATAGTCGGAGTGCTCTTAATCGTCTCTGGTAGTTATTTGATGAACATTTCTGCGAGAAAAGTTGGAATTCTGGGACCGTTCAAAGCGCTACTCCAAGAGCCAGGTCCAAGGGTAATGCTGAGTGTCGCGTTTATTTGGAGCATAACATCAAACATCGATAAAGCCGGCTTGCAGTCTTCAACGCCAATGTTTTGGATTGTCTCTCACCTTTTTTGTACCGCTATTTTAAGCGCGGCGATGATAATGATTACCCGGAGACGAATTCTTCTTGTGCCGAAGGAGGCCTTAGGTCGTTTACTTCTGCTTGGCTTTTTTCACGCATTCCATGCAGTCTGTTATATCACCACCTTAAGCCTCTCTCTTGTGGTATACGGACTGTCAATGAAACGCACGAGTGTCTTGATAAGTATTATTTTAGGAAAATTTCTTTTCAACGAAAGCGGCATTCGAGAGCGTTTCTTTGGCGCGGCTCTCATGCTCGTCGGCATGATAGTCGTTATCGCAAGTGCGACTTAGCTCATTGAAACAGGCACTCTACGATTGTTTGCGACAAATAGTAGGTCTGCTTCAATGTCCTCCCTCGATAAATTAAAAAGGCGACTGAGGGCGGAGCGATACATTTCGATTTGCGGACGATACTCTTCGACTCGTTGTGCGAAAACTTCGGGAGAGTCTGTTGTCAAAAAGTCGCTTTTAAAATCAATTATGTGCGCACGACGAATTGTTGCTCCTTCGCGTACCGCAACGGCGCGGTCGATCGAGCCTCGAACGATTACGTTTTCCTCTCGGTAGGCGAAAGGCATTTCGCGAAACAAAAGGAGTTCAGACTCCTCCGAAGCTCCGTAACGAGAGCGAAGTAAGCAGGATTCAATTTCAGGAGATGCAATCGCTGCCTGAAACATCTTAAGAACATGTTCGGTATCAGCCTTCGAACAGCCAATGTGTGCGATCCTTGACTCGAGTGTATCAAGGTCTATTTGAAATTCCTCAAGCCATTCAATCTCCTCAAACAATTTGTGCAGCAAAGAACCGCGCCGTAATGCTTCAGCGTTCTTTCGAGTATATTCGAGTTGGATATCTGACTCGTGGCTCACCGCTGAGGGCGAGCGCACCGATAGGGAGCGGCGATGACGTTTCGGGCGAGGGCGAAGGAGGATATCTCGACGTGTAGAGTTCGAAACCGACATCGTTGAGACATCCGTCTCTAAGCCTTGGGTGCAGTCTATAGACCCAGCTTCAAAACGCACAGCCGAATCCTTACCTGCGGTACTTGAATCCAGTGCAGAGAGCAAAACCCCGGCAAACGTAGCAGAAGTTTTCGCAGCTTCTTTCGCTGAAACCCCCATATACAATCCGTGACGAGCGCGGGTAAGAGCGACATACAGAACGCTTAGGGATTCTCGAACTTTGTGCAGATGCTGCTGTTTGAGCATCTGCATCAGTTGAGGATCGAGCAGACGAGCCGGTTTGTTGGGATGGATTGTGACTTTCTCGGGAGGACTCAGCGGGTCGGGGCGCTGAACGATGTAGGAGTCATCTTGGCTGCCTGTGAGCTTTGCTGAAAGTTGGGGAAGTATAACAGAATCGAATTCCAATCCTTTCGATTTATAGATTGTCATTACTTTCACGCTACTACTTATGGGATCTTCAACCCTTGTGCGTTGGATGAAACGAATAAAGTCTCGTGGACGCAGACCGCTCCTATGCTGATACACATAGGCTTGCTCGATAAGTCGCAACACCAAGCCGTAGTCTCGTGTGGAAAGTGAATCTCGAACGAGTTGAAGCCATCGTAGAAGACTCTTACCGTATCCATTACGCAGCAGCTCAGCACGTAGTTGGAGACTCAAATTCGAAAAGGCTTGGTCGTCATCTCTGCTCGTAATCCCAAACGCTTGAGCGAACGTCGAATGAAAAATACGGAAACGCGAAATCGTGTCAAAAGGGTGATCGGCTAATTGCACTATCGCGAGAAAGAGTGAGACGATTGGGAAAGAACTCAGCGCCGAGCCGCCCTCTTGGCTCGCCGCAACACCTCGCTCCTTGAGCGCCTGAATAAATGGTACGATTGGCGTATTGGTGCGAAGAAGGATGCCGATGCTTTGATTGGGATTAACCTGCTGAAGTTCAGTGACGAGCTGAGCGACATCTTCCACCATCACCTCTTCTTCAGACTCATCAACTTCAGGTTTTCGATACACGCGAAGTTGCACGTGTCCGGATAATTCGTTCCTCTCCGTAGTATGGGGGCGAAAATCACGCTGCCATTGCTCAGCAGCCTCACGATACTCAGCCAAAGCACCGTTCTCAGAAAGTCCCGAAAACACCGTGTTCACCACATCTAGAATTAAGGGGGAAGAGCGGCGAGAATGATCAAGCTGTTCAGCCGAGCCGAATTGCGGATAGCTGCTTTGGAGGAAATCAAAGATAGCGGCTTCACCACCTCGCCAGCCGTAGATGGCTTGTTTCAGATCCCCCACACAGAAAAATGAATACTCCAATCCTGATTTTGCCAATATCTCGTCTGCAAAGGGCCAGAGAATGCGCCATTGTTCTACCGAGGTATCCTGAAACTCATCAAGGAGCAGGTGATGTAATTGACTGTCGAGTCGATAATAGATGTGTTCAGACTCAATTTCAGTCAGCTTCTCTGCGACGGTGCTCGTGA
>CAYGNZ010000033.1:0-2862 GCA_964351345.1 uncultured Bdellovibrionales bacterium
ACCGATGCTGGACCTGAGGTTTTTTGGAGGAGAGGTTGATGGAGAACGCAAAAACGCTCTACCGTAAAGATCTCGATCGCGAGCGAGGCAAAAAGCTTGTCGTTGTTCTTACTGGCTTTCGTCAGCGAGGCAATGATTCTTTTGCTGAATCACAGGCTACTTGGGAGGCGGCTGGCTGGCATACGATCTACATCTACTTGCCGGATCATGAGAGCCACCAACAGCTTCGACGTGGGCGACCACGAGAGTGGGATGAGATTGTCTGCGAGCGCATCCTCGAGATCTGGAACGAAAATGGCAAGGTGCCAATCGCACTTGCCGCCTTTTCAATGGGCGCGGCGGCAGTTGAGCGATTTCGCCTCCTGCATGCCGATAAAGTTGAGCGCGTCTACTATGCAGCGCCGGGAACCTGCCTTAGCTGGTATCTTCTTCTGGCGCAGGCGATACTACTGAGCATCAACTTTCTGCTTAATGTCTCGCCACTGCTTGCCTGTGGTGCCGTGTATTTTTCTTGGATTGAAATCGGACCTGCGATTGCTATCGGTGCAGTGGGATTTCTCTTCCATAAACTTCTTGGACTTATCACGGTGCGAACCATCGGCTTGCCAGACTACGAATGGTCCGCGGTGGGGACGACGCGCAGTTTCTACAACCGAATTCCGATTGTGTTAGCCGCCCGCTTGCTCAATCTAATCGTTGAGATGTGGATACTGGGGCGATTTCATCAACACACATCAACCCCAACGCTTCTCGTTCACGGAACCCGTGACTGGGTTGTCCCGCTTTCCGTGTCGAAATCAATTTTCGCTCGCGACCCTGATACCACGCAACTACTTGAAGTCGAAGGAGCAGGGCATGCGGTCTTAGTTACTCATTGGGAAAAGGTCGCTCCTGTTGTGCAGCAATTCTTCGCAGCGCCGGTATCCTCGACCTTGGACTCGGCAGAAACCCGAGATTGAAAAAGCGTTGGCATCGAGTTGAGGTTTACAGAAAATGTTTACTCCAGCTCGGTGCCCGCTATCAACTTTACCTGCGGATGATGAGTTTAGCTCACGAAAGTTATTCGTTGAGAATACCTGGCTTCTCCGCCACAAAGCTAAATCGAACAATTTGAAGTTCATTTCGGTCCAGTTCTCGAAAGCTCGGATGAAATGCCTCCCATTGCTGATCGGAAATTTCGTAGCGCCATTCGTCAGTCCAGCTACTAATGTGCAGTCCTGAATTTGTGATAGCGTCTTTATGCTCAGGAGTAGTGAATTGATTATGCGGGTTAAAAGAAGAGTTTATTTTGTACCATTCCTCCCTGGAGTGTTCGAGAAATCGCAAAGGGTAGAATCCAGAGATTGCGGCTTGAGCTCGATGATCATGCGGATCGACTCGGCCAGCGGTTTTCCCGCCTGGCCTTAGTACTCGAGCTATCTCGCGATAACCATCTTCGGGTTCCAAGACATGTTCAAACACAGCATGGTGAAGCACGAGGTCAAAGCTATTATCAGCAAACGGCAGTGCGCTTACGGAGCACGGGAACAATAGTAGTAGTTTTTCATCCCGGATCGCGACTGATTCCCCGCATTCTTCTAGTAGGCCGAGATCAAACAAATCCAATTGCCAACGTTCAGCACTAAGGGCGGAGAGTTTTCGATAAAACGATGATGAAGATTCTGTCGCTTTTGGGTATTGCAGGGCGAAGGCGTATCGCTCCACGGAGGTAACTGATTTTGCACCCCGTGCGCTCAGCAGCAACTCTACTCCTAAGTGTCCTCCGGGACCCACGTGAAGAATATCGAGCCCTTCTATATCTCCCACGAGGTCGATATACCAATCGACTATTCTCGGTACATAGGCAGGGGAGAGACTGTGCATCACCTCAAAGTAGTTCTTTTCCCGTTCGAATCCGATTTTCTCTAATTGTGCGGAAACTGCGTCACCGGCTGATACGGTGGTGATCACAACGAGATCAGTGCGAGGTTCAAGCGAATCTGGAGAAATAATCTCTATTCCATCAAGCAAAAGACCATGCTTTGTCTGGTCATTGTCCGCAAAGATCATCGGCAGCTCAATTTCGCGTTTCCGAAGCTCTCGGAGAAGGGCATGTCCCCATCCGGCCGCACCGAAGAAAACTAATCGAGTCGCGCTCGTTTCTTTCAAGCATTGCTCAAAGGATTGCAAACTGTATGAGTTTTCAGAGAATTGAAAACAAAAGTTAGGAGTTTCGACGGCCATGAGGTTTTCGCTATCGTACCTCGAAAGTTGTGTGAACTCATCCCCACCAATGGATGGCGAAATGAGGCTACGTAAGTTTTAGACGGCGTATTGTTCCGGTCTATAGAGACTAGCGTTTTGAGGAGCTTGGAGCCAATCAATAGTTTGCCTTAGACCACACTCCAATCCTTTCTCTCCGATATTCTTCGGTGTCCATCCGAGGATCGTTTGCGCTTTCGTTCTATCTGCAAGTAGGCGATTGACCTCACTGCCCTCGGGTCGAATTCTCTCAGCGCTTGCTTGAGTCTTCACTTTCTTCCCCATTAACTTCGCGATAACCTCAACAAGCTCTCCAATCGAAATCTCGTAGCCACTGCCGATATTAATAGTCTCTCCCACGGCGCTTTCAGACGTGGCTGCTGCAATAAATCCGCTTACCGTATCCTCAACAAAGGTGAAGTCACGAGTTGGTGAGAGCGTGCCGAGCTGAAGCTCGACAACTTCGGCATCCGATTGAGCAGCTATTTGGGAAATAATAGTAGGGATAATCGCTCGAGCTGATTGTCGAGGCCCGAAGCAATTAAACGGACGAACCGTTGTGACGGGTGTTTGGAAGGAACAGTAAAAGGAATACGCCAAATGATCCGCGGCAGCCTTTGT
>CAYGNZ010000033.1:2962-15425 GCA_964351345.1 uncultured Bdellovibrionales bacterium
CGCACTTTTGCACCGCGGCTGAGTAGGGCCTCAACTAAATGGCTTCCGATAAATCCACCAGCGCCGGTGACGAGAACTTTTGAGCCAGCAATTTCCATGTCTAATTTAGTCTCTTAAAGCCCGTGTTCATTACCTCACCCTCTAAGCTTTCACTCACAGATTCACTTGCAAGCGCGGCAGCGAGTTCGAAAAATACTTCATTAGTATCGTTGGCAAAGCGTGCGATAATTGTATCGGTATACGCAGCGCAGGTATACACCGCGGCACCAAGGAGATACCCTCTGTGGAGCATTAGTTGAGCGTAGAGGGTTTGTAGTTCCATAGCGAGTTCCGATTTAAAGCTCAAATGGCTCAAGGGGGGAATACCGCTGATTTCTATCGCAAGATTGTTCGCGCGAGCAGCCTTTCTCCAGGCGGTTCGGATATTCTCGCCGTGCTGAATGAGTGCTTGAGGGACATTTTCTCGCTCGAACACATCGAGTGTTGCAAGTGCAGCTACAAATCCGATTCGTTCTGTCCAAAACGTGGAGCTGATAAAACTATCCTGCGCAGCATCCATTATCGAACGTTTCCCTATGACTGCATCAATCGGAAATCCATTGCCCAGTGCCTTACCAAACACTGCGATATCTGGTTCCACGTTCTTCGTCAGATGAATGCCGCCGAGATTCATGCGAAACCCTGAGGTGATTTCGTCAAAGATCAAAGGAATCCCGTTCTTCGTGGCAATGTCACGAATACTCTCCAAGAATCCCGGGACGGGAGGAATACCGCGTTCCGGCTCCATCATAATTCCAGCTAATTCTGAACCCTCACGTGAAATTATTTCCTCAAGTTCCGCTAGATTGTTGAAGCGAAAGGGAAGAGCTGTGCCTCTGAGTTGTGTGGGTACCCCGTTTGGTTCAAGACCGACAAGGAGCTGTTCATTAAGGTTCTCCGAGCTACTGATGTTGGCCGCCAGATACCAGTCGTGCCAACCGTGGTAACCACAGAACGCTATCTTGCTCTTGCCCGTGGCTGCGCGGGCAATGCGGATTGCAACGGCACAGGCCTCACCTCCACTGCGGGTAAAGCGCGCCATCTCTGCCCAGGGATGAAGCGCGATTAGACGCTCAGCGAGTTCGACTTCTTCGCGACAATTGAGGGAGCACATGGAGCCATCCGCTACCGCACGCTGAACTCTCTCGTTGACTTCTGGATGGGCATAGCCGAGAACGCATGAGCCGACTCCCATCTGGGCAAAATCGTAGTAGTGATTACCGTCAAGATCCCAAACTTCGCAGCCTTTGCAGCGGGAATAGTAGGCGGGCCAGATTCCTGGAAGGAATCGCTCGGAACGCTTAGAAAGGAGTTGATTGCCACCTGGTATGATTGACTTTGCTTTATCCCACAGTACGGAGCCACTATTGCGTTGTTTTATCACTCTGAGCTTTCCTCGCTATTCTCGATATCCTTCTCGAGTCCTGCCTGAAAATTTTCGGCATATTCTTTCACCAGCATCGAGTTGAGCATGTAGGCCTCACTGTCCTCTGCGAATTGAACCAAGGTCTCATCACTAACATTTTCCAGGTCCTTTCCGAAGTGCTCAATGATCCGACGAAAGAACTCAAAATCTTGCTCATAGTCAAGCGTGAATCGAATGTCCGGTACACGTCCGGGGATGGAATGCTTGAGCGTAACAAGTGCTGAATCATCGAAGATACGCCCCCAACCAGTTTCAAGAACCGAATCTCTATGCCCTTCAACAGACTCGGTAAGAAATGCTTTCGAATACGCCACCGCGTTCATACCCAGTGGGAGCCCCTCTGTTTTAACGTACGCGGCACCTTCTTGAAGTTTGCGATCAACCGTACGCATCGCAAAGGTTGAACAAAGAATATCATCGCCATCTACCGAAACAATCCTCTCAAAGTCATAGCATTCCGCAGCTTGGAGCTGACGGAGGGGAATATTGTTTTCGGAGCCGTAAAAAACGTCGACATGGGGGGACGAAAATCTCTCGAAGGCTACATTTACATCCTCATCAGCAGTTGCGACTATAATTTTCGCTTCGTTTGAGTCCAGTTCGTCTGCGAAGGCAAACTTTATTCGCTCAAGGAGGAAAGAAAATATCGGCACGCCGTCTATTTCAAGTAGATGCTTCCCAGACAATCTCTGGGAGCCCATACGCGCAATAATTAAAATGCCAAGATTCAAGCGACACCGTTGCTGTCTGAGTGCAAGTTTTTTGAGCTAAATTCGGAAGGAAACAATCCAAACAACAGTTGATCGACGTAGCTTCCGCTCATCAATAGCTTCTCACGTAAACGTCCCTCTTCTCTGAATCCTAATTTTTGGAAGCAGGAAATCATCCCAAGATTATTTGCGGCCGTGCCGCCGGTGAGCTTTCGTAAGCTGAGTGTATCAAAGGCATAGGAGCAAAGAGTCTGGACTGCGTCTGAAGCGAAACCTTTTCCCCACAAGTCTTTTTCGCCGATCAGCACCCCGACATCTCCCGTCCCGGTTCGCCAGTCAATGTGACCAAGCTTTGCCGTGCCAATAAATTGTTGGTTGCTCTTGAGATGAATTCCAAAATAACAATCATTCTCGCTCGCGATCATAGAGCGAGCATAGTTCTCAATCTCAGAAGTATTGAGCGGCTTCAAGTACTCCAGCCGGTAAATTCCCTGCACGACTTCGAGATCTCTCAACCACGCGCAATAGTTTGGAAGTTCTAGGTGTTTGTTAGTAAACTCGCGAAGCTCTATCTTATTTCCTGGGAGTCGTAATTCCGGAGGTTGCTCTGCCATGATTGCAGCCTTTCTTGGTGAGTGTTTGTTAACTAAGTTCTACAAAATTTTTCAAAATTCTAAGCCCGTTGTTCTGACTTTTCTCTGGGTGAAATTGCGTCCCATATATATTGCCTTTTTGCACAGCCGCCGCAAATTCGTTGCCGTATCGAGTTGTCGCACTGATGTTGGCCGACTCGAGGCAGCGGAAGTGATAGCTATGGACAAAGTAGACATCAAGCGTTGGGGGAAGCTTCTGGAAGATCCCCTCTGCTGAGTTCTGAATGGTGATAGTATCAAATCCAATGTGCGGGATTTTATAGCGAGAATCATCCGATTGTAGTCGAACGACATCGCCCGAAATTAGTCCAAGCCCTTCAGTCTCTCCTCCTTCAAGACTGCGATCTGCCAGAAGCTGCATGCCCAAACAAATTCCAAGTATAGGCACTTGTTCCTCGGCACCGAGGGTCTTGAGAGCATCCCACAACCCCTGACCACGTAGATTATCAACTGCTGCGGCGAACGCACCGACGCCAGGTAATACTATTTTTTCAAATTTGATAAGCTCGTTCGGTGACGAAACAATTTCTGGGGAAGCGCCTACATGCCGAAGCGCGCTTTCGACTGAACGCAAATTGCCCATTCCGTAGTCGACGATAGCAATGGCAGTATGTTTCGTGCTCAATACTTTCTCCGTGTGGACGTGTGTCGGTCGTCGTTCAAGTGACACCTGTTACCAAATCGCAAGATCAATACCTCGCTCTCTCATGCGCTCTCGTGCAATAGTAAGTCCGTCTTTAATGAAATTGAATAAATGCGCTGTTGAAACGGCCTGGGCGGATCCGATTTGGATTCCGTCAGCAAGATGTTCGAATTTGCCGACACCACCTGAGGCGATGACTGAGACCTTGCTTTTGTTTACAACTCTCTTCACGATTTTTAAGTCTAGTCCGTAACCTGTGCCATCTTGTGTGATGCTTGTAAGATATATCTCTCCAGCGCCGAGTTCTTCAGCTCGCTCGACGCACGCGTCGAGCGAAAGATCAACTCGCTCTCGTCCGCAGTTAGTGTACACTACGGGATGTCCATCGACGGTCTTGTAATCAATTGAGGCAATTACACATTGACTGCCATACGTTCGGGCCAACTCTTGGACAAGAGTTGGCGTATGGAATAGCGGAGAATTGAGCACGAGCTTATCTGCGCCCGATCGCATCAATAACTTTGCGTCATCTAAGGAACGGATTCTGCCACCCGCGGATATTGGCATGAAACAGTCCTGAGACAGTTCACTCAGCCGCTCTGCGAATTCATCAAGAGAGTTTTCCTCGCGTGAAACGTTGAGCAGTATCAGCTCATCTATCGAATTTGAAATCGCGTTAAAATTGTAAAAATCTTTTAACCACGCGAGATCTCCGACTGATTGTAGGGAAAAATTACGACTGAGCTGGTATGTTCCGTCTTCAAGGAGGAGAGTGAAAATGAGGCGATGCTTGGCCATATGATAACGGTCTGCTACGTGGTGCGGAGTTCGGTTTGGGCTAGTTCATAGTCCGTTGGTTTGCCGATATCGAGCCATTGCTCCCAAATAGGAAAAGCAACTACATTCTTTTCTGCGTCAAGGATGCGATCGACAAGCTGTGTCATGTCGATTCTCTCACCCTTTTTTAGAAAACCATGTGCTTCCGGCTCTAAAAGATAGACACCGGCGTTTACAAATAGGCTAAGTTCGGGTTTTTCAACCAGCGCTCGGACGTTTATCCCATCACTGTCAACAACGCCGTAGGGAACGCTCACATCGTATTTTCGCACTGAGACGGTCGCAACTGCTTCGTGCTCTTGGTGATAACTGAGCAACGCACGAAAATCGAGTTTCGTGAGAATGTCACCATTCATAACGAGTAGGGGATGAGTCGGTTCATCAATAAGGCCCAAGGCTCCAGCAGTCCCGAGAGGTTCCAACTCGTTGATGTAGCTAAGCTCGACATCGAATTTCTCGCCGTTGCCAAAATATTCGATTATTTTGTCTGAGAGATAATGGGTTGAGATGCTAATTTGAGTAATGCCTGCATCATGGAGCTGCTTGATGATGTGTTCCAGCAAGGGGTAGTCCCCCACAGGGAGCATTGGTTTGGGAATTGTGTTGGTTAGCGGGCGAAGGCGAGTGCCAAAACCTCCCGCCATGATTATCGCTCGAAGTGGTTCAAGAGGAGCGGGGAGCAGTTGATTCATTGTGACGAGATTAGTCACGGCTCCCGACGGGTCCAACAGTGGAATTTGCTGAACGGAGTGTTTACGCATGAGCGCGAGCAATTCTTTGTTCGAGGCGGATGCGGGAGCGGTAACAGCTTGGCTTGAGCGGTGAAGCTCGGCTCCTCGATCGAGGAGAATCTGCAAACTATCATCAAGCGCAAATCCGGCCAGTATTGCTCGACGAATATCTCCATCAGTAACGGTGCCCAGAAGGTGGCCTCGATTGTCGAAGAGCAAAACAATCCCGCAGCGATTGCGGTTTATGCAATCCATTGCCTCTCTGATCGAGTTCTCTGGGGAGAGAAGTAGGTGTTCCATACTCAGAAATAGCCGCTTGGAATAAGCCGTTTTCGGGTCAAGTCGGGGTCTTATGTAGTTTAACTAATCAGCCTATTATAGGGCGATCGCATGCTCGCGGCACAAGCCGTAAGTGAGAAACAAAAGCTCTCGGGAGAAATTTATTGGTCTCTCCTAAAACATAGGTCCCGGCATGTTCTAATCTTCGGGAATACCCATCTCTTTTTTAGTTTCGGCCAAAAAGCCGAATTTAATGGTGTGACGAGTAAACCTGAGCGGTACAATTAATTACTAAGAAATTGAGATTAGAGCAACGATACGATGTTCCGCAGTAATGTCGATGCTTCTCACCCTTTTTTCTGAGTAAACTGTTTATACTGCTCCCATTGTAAAGTACGGCTTTTTAACTCCTGTACGAGGAGCAGTATATTGAAGCGCCGGCGGAAGACCATATACTGAGCCCGTTTGAAAACGCTGCGATATAAAGTGTGAGGGGTCTTTTTTGCCAATACCTGCTACTAATTCTCTCCATTGGCACTCTGATCTCTGAGCGGGGAGGTCAGGTCGGGATGAGGCTTGGATTATGGAGTACTGATGAGAATCGTATTTGTAGGCTGTGTTAGATTTTCTGAACTCGCGTTGACGCATCTACTCAATCTTGGTGCAGAGGTCGTGGGAGTGATTACGAAAAGCGAGTCCCCCAGGAATGCGGATTTTTGCGATCTTCGTCCACTCGCGAAGACAAAATCGATTGACACTCTTCTGACCGATACCATCAACGCTCCCGAAGTTGAGCGTTGGATCAAGGATCGCTCCCCCGACCTACTAATGTGTTTTGGTTGGTCCTCGCTCTTACAAGCCAATATCCTAAACATCCCGTCAATGGGGGTACTTGGCTTTCATCCCTCGCTCCTTCCGCACAATCGTGGTCGACATCCAATAATTTGGGCGCTTGTTCTCGGACTAGAGGAGACAGGAAGTACGTTTTTTTTCATGAATGAAGGTGCCGATACAGGAGACATACTTTCTCAGAAGGTCGTAGATATTTCCCTTTCTGATGATGCTTCATCCCTTTACCGAAAAGTTTCAGAAATAGCGCTTACACAGATTTCAAATTTTTATCCTGACCTGCTAAATCAAACCTATTCAACTACGCCACAGCTACCGAACACTGGCAGCTCGTGGAGAAAGCGTACTGCCGCTGATGGGCTGATTGATTTTCGCATGTCGTCTCGAGCGATATCCAACCTTGTGAGAGCTCTGACGAGACCCTACGCCGGTGCCGATGTCAAAATCGGGCCAGCGATGCGCAAAGTGTGGAGGGTGGAGGAAGTAGCAGATCCACAGTTGCGTAATCTCGAACCGGGTCTTGTGCTAAATATAGCGACAAATGGAACGCTGAGAGTTAAAACAAACGACGGAGCAATAGATTTGGTTGAGCATGAACTCGGCAGCGATGTTGTTGAAGGAATGTATCTATAAGGGAGAGTGAGATGGAAGTTTTAGTAATTGCTGCGCATCCTGATGATGAAACCCTGGGTGTCGGCGGGACAATTCTAAAACATATCAGTGCCGGTGATAGCGTGCACTGGCTTGTGGTCACCAATATTTCAGTTGAGGCTGGGTTTGACCAAGCAGTAGTAGCGAAGAGAGAAGCGGAGATTGAAGCAGTGTCGACTGCCTTTGGCTTTTCGAGTGTCACCTTGTGTAATTTCGACACGGCAACTCTTTCGTCTGGTGACATCCCCCAATTAGTACCAAAAATTTCTGAAGTATTGTCCAAGCTAAAGCCTCAGGCGGTCTACGTGATGAATCGTTCAGATGTTCATTCTGATCACAGGATAGTTTTCGACGCAGTTGCGGGTGCCACGAAGTCGTTTCGTCACGGCTATATTGAGAAGATCCTAATGTACGAGTGTATTTCGGAGACCGAGTTTGCTCCCGCCTTGCAAGCAAATGCGTTTGTGCCGAATTATTTTATCGATATTTCTGAGTTTTTAGAGAAAAAGATCGAAATCATGAAGGTCTACGAGTCCGAGCTCGGAAATCATCCTTTTCCTCGATCGGAGGAGAATATTCGAGCCTTCGCGACGATTCGAGGTGCAAGCTGTGGGGTCAATTCTGCCGAAGCGTTCCAGTTACTGAAGTGTGTTGAAAAGTAAAAAATTTGAGGTTCGTAGTGTGTTGCAATGCTATTGGCCCTTTAGCTCAGAGTAAGGAGAAGAAGTAGATGAAGTTTCTCGTAGTTGGTTTAGGATCCATGGGCAAAAGGCGCGTCCGTTGTCTACAAGCCCTTTCTCAAGACTCTATTGCGGGATTTGATCCGAGAGAGGATCGACGACGTGAGGCGCACGAGAAGTATGGATTGCAGACGTTTGGGACGATTGAGGAGGCGCTAGAAAAATTCAAACCAAACGCGCTGATCATATCCGTGCCGCCTGATATTCATCACCACTACATGATGATGGCGGCCGAAAATTCGATTTCATTCTTCGTTGAAGCTGGGGTGCTGACGACGAATCGGGAACGAATCGTTGAGCTGTGCAAGAAGAATAAAGTCCATGGGGTTCCTTCGCTCACACTTGCGTTTCATCCAGCCGTCGCGATTGTAAAAAAACTTCTGGACGAGAAGAAGGTCGGAAAGATATCTAATATCATGTACCACTGTGGTAGCTATCTCCCCGAATGGCATACCTACGAGCACGTGCGTGACTACTACGTTTCAAACCCACTCACCGGTGGCTGTCGCGAGATCGTAGCCTTTGAACTTTCCCTAATTGCTCATCTCTTCGGTCTTCCGCGAAGAGTGTGCGGGAATGCGCGAAAGACGATAGAGATTGAGGGTGCAGAGGAGATCGATGATACCTACAATTTTCTTATGGATTTTCAGGAGTACCTTGCTACGGTAACGGTGGATGTAACCTCCCGTCACGCGGTTCGTAGACTCAGCCTTATCGGTTCAGAAACCCAACTTTATTGGGATTGGAATGAGGCTGGAGTAGAAGTGTTTCAGCCGGAGGAAAAACGATGGGATTTTATCCCCCATGATGAGCCTGAAGCCCATCCGGGGTATAATGCGAATATTGGCGAGCAAATGTATATTGACGAGCTGAATAGCTTTATCAAGACACTCGAAGGAAGCGGTGAATTTCCTAACTCGCTAGACGAGGACACCGCCATTCTTGAACTACTGTATGCCATCGAAGAATCAGACAAAACTTCAACATTTACTACGGTAGCAAACCTTACGTAGGCGGCATGAAGCTCGGAGCAATTCTACTTTCTCATCCAAGACTTGATTTCAAGCAATCCCGTTCCATCATTCATGATTTCCACCAGCGTCGCTTACTCCACGGAGGAATCGAGCGGGTAGTTGTTCTGGAGAGCAAATCTCTTATTCCGGAACAATTTGAGGAAATGCGTTTAACTGTGGATTACGCAGTAGTAATTGACACACTTAATCCTCTCATCGACCTTGAGTTGTTGAAGGAAATGATTGTACGCCTGGAACAATCTTCGTTTGGAAGCTGCTATTCTGATGGTGCGATTCCCGGTACGCAGGTTGAACATGTCGTAAAAACCAAGCAGTTCGCGAGTTGGGAGCAGTTTCTAATTCAAGCTGACGATGGTCTACGGGTGCGTTGGTCTACTCAACAAAAGTATAATAACCAATTTAACCTATACAAATTTAAGCGACTCAAGATGTTCTTAGCCTTGCTAGGAAAGTATCCGAATTTGCACTCGATAGATATTCCTACACTTTGCCAACACCTTGCCGAGCCGGAATTGTTTCGATTTCTTCTCTCGTATGGTGAGACCGTACGCTTATCACAGCACGATTGCTGCCCTCATTGTGGCTCTGGGATGACCGCGTTATACCCGAGGATTTGCCAGCCGCTGCTTGGGTATTTGCCTGCTGAGATTCCTTACTATTATGAATGCAATCTATGCCGTCTGATTGTGCTGTCGCCGTTTCCGACCAAGGAGTCTCTCTCGAACATCTACGATGAGTTTGATTCGCAAGACTTTGTTGCGAGTGAGAATAACCCGTATCAGCACGATAGTCCCCGTGTAGAGCTCGAGCGAATCCGCAACTTACTTCCCTCAGCGCTTTCGTGTCTTGATCTTGGAGGTGGTGTGGGGCGATATAGCGAAGTCGTAAAAGCGCTCAATCCTGATTGGACCGTTACGCATTCTGACTTAGCTCGTTACGATCCAACTCCATTGGAGACGCAGGGTATTCTCTGCCGAGAACTGAACTTTCTTGAAGAGGAGATCGGTGAAGCGCAGTATGATTTCATTACCGCTTGGGAAGTTCTTGAGCATATTCCCTTCGATGCAATCGAAGGGGTGTTGCGAAATATACACTCAGCGTTACGTCCCGGAGGCATTTTTCGTTTTAGCACCCCTGATTTTGATTCGCCCTTATGTCAGGGATTTGATTTCTATAATGTCTGTCCACCATTTCATTTGACTGTGTTGAGCAGATACTGGCTGACTAATTTCTTCGCTGCGCGTTCTGATTGGAAAATTGTCGAGATGACGACCAATAGTGATTTTCTAGACGATGCCGTATCGTGGTTCGACTACGGTGAGAAAGCGTGTAAGAACTTTCAACTTCGTGGTTTGTCGAAAACACTTAAGCAGGTGTTTTCCTCCCAGCACGCGGCTTCAATTATTGAAGAACTAAGAGAGCAAGAAATTGGCACTGAGGTCATTATGAGTGTGCAAAAACTTTAAGGCGCCAATTTAAAACCAAGAATTCACAATCCCTCTTGGCAGAGGTTCCCGTAACTCCTCAGCGGAGACATTTTCAATAAAAACCTCTTCTAAGTAGCGAAGTGCGACACCGCGTCCGATGTGAATAGCGGGGATATCATCCTTGAGCAAAATGTCTCGCAGCGCAAAATCGGGTTCATTAAAACCATAATGGGCTCGGATTGCGGTTGTGCCGGAAAAACGAGCATTGAACTCGAATGGTACTGGACCTTGTGTTCCCACGCCAAGTTGAACATTGAATGGACCGACAATCGGTAGCGCAGCAGCTATTTGCTTGAGAATTGGGTGAAGTTCCACAAAATCATCTACTTCAACGCTCCAGGAGGTGCCCCAACGTAACGTCCGTTTAGCCGTGAATGGACCGAGTATTCTGCCATCTTCGCATTTAAAGACGCTACATGTGTATTCGGAGGAAAGGTCCTCGCTCGGGTCCATGATCAGTCGTTGGAGCATCGGGGTGGGGGTCGCTTGAAAGTGCTGCTGAAGATCCGACTCTGAGTGGATGAAGTGTACGTGACGACTAGAAGTTCCTCGCCGAGGCTTAAGCACTAGTGGCGATTGTTCATTTCGTAATGTGACGATAGCTTCTTCTAGGGTGCTCGGAGTAAAACACTCTGCAAAGGGAAGACCAACTGACTTTAAAAATTCGGTAGTGTTAACTTTATCATCAGCTATCTTCACCGTTTCTGGATCCGAAACTACCACAACAGCTGAGGTGTTCTCTTCAATTGCAGACTTATGCTCAGAGAAAAAGCTAAGATCAAATTCGGATCCAATAAAGACGACTTGAATCTTGTGCTGGTTAATTGTATCGATAATTTTCGACAGTGATCCATTACTTTCGACTTTCGGCAAAAGTATCGCCTCATCCGCTCGAAATAGCCCTGCACGCAACACAGCAATATCAGAAGCTATCACCGTAACAGGCAGACTGCTTAAGCGAAGAGCTTTGATAATACCCTGACCAACACCGCTCCCTGCGCCGGTTACTAAAGCTCTGATAGTTTGCATGATTTCTCTTCTCCTTTGAGCACTCTTTGCACCGCGCCGACCTCCTCCGGAGTATGCGCATTCGAACCAAAAGACACACGGATATTCTCCTCCTTACACCAAGAAAGAAGCTTCCAGGGATCTGAATAGTATTGAGGGTTGATTTCGAAAGCCACATTATGTTCTGCGCATTGTACCATAAGATCACGGAACATTTCCTCAGAAGGTTCAACACCAAAACGGCGTACGGTCATTCCGAAGGGGTGACCGAGAATATCGGTTCGTGGGTTGCGAACTCCAGCCATCGCAAGTCTGTATTCGATGTCCGCAGCATCCTCGGGATTTGTTTCTCCATGGCCTTTAATAATCCCTCTCTCTCCCGGAAAGCGGTGTACCACAGCCATCACGAGATCGCAGTGCTCAAGGATCGAGGGTGTGCTATCGAGTGTTCCGTCAAAGTCCTCCACTTTAACTTCCGCACCGACTAGGGCTTTGCAGTCTCCTGATGGTAGAGAGCGCACCTCTGTGGCAAATTGTAAAAACCAATCTCCGCTCGTTTTTCTCGCATGCTCGCTAAACAGTATTTTTTTCAGGCCTTGTTTGCAGGCAGCTTTGTGCATCTCCTGTGTGCTCGCGCGGCCATCGGTCCAGTTGGTGTGAAGGTGAAAGTCGAACGTTGGCAATGAGTTTAGTCCGATTTCGCGGGCAAGAGGGAATTCTTCAAATTTCATTAGTGCTTTTCAAACTCCGTGCGATACAATTTTTTTAACCCTTGCTCGAGATCAATGCTTGCGTGGAAATGAAGCTCACGTAGAGCCTTTTCGCCGTTAAGGTTAAAGCGCGCCCGAGCTGGGCGAGAGCTTTCGGCAGTGGCGCGTACTATCTCTCCTTTCTTCACCACACGGAGACAGATTTCTGCAATCTCATCCAGGGTATAGCTCCGAGGATACGTGATATTAAACACTCCAGTTTTTTTCTGTTCGAGAGCCAATAGCACGGCTCTCGCCAGATCGCTTGCATGGACAAAGCTAATAGAGTCGTCAAAAGGCGGAAGGAGAACTAGCTTGTCTTCTTGAAAAAGACTCGAAAGGAAACGCTGAAGCATTGTGTCACTACTTTGGCCCGCGCCAAACAGAACTGACGGTCTGAAAATCGCGACACTACTTCCTTGCTGAGCAAAAAAAAGTAATGCTTGTTCTGCCATTCGTTTGGAACAGGCGTAGAAACCGCCTAACGAGCCGGAGGTGCAATCATCCGTTTCTGCTATGTTAGGCTTCGCCGGATTGCGGTAAACCGAGGCACTCGAAATAAAAGCGAGCGGAATGTTTCTATGATGAGTCCATGAGGCGAGTTGCATGCTTGAGGCAACATTTATC
>CAYGNZ010000034.1:0-4825 GCA_964351345.1 uncultured Bdellovibrionales bacterium
AGTCCATTGGTCGGGGCAATGCTTAATCATGAGTTCGATAATCCCGAGCAAATCGTACACGTGGTAGATCTACCGGCAAGCTTTGTCGCGGAGAAAACTTCTGGTCATCTTGAGCGACCACTTTCTGTAACAATCAACAAGCTCGTATTCGAGTCGTATGACCTCGTCGTTGCGATCAACGGCACTGTTCCTCACGAGGCACTGGGTTATTCGGGCGGGACAAAAATGTTCTTCCCCGGTATTTCTGGTCCTGAGGTGATCGCGATGCTGCATTGGGCAGCGGTGTTGATGGGCATTCCAGAGATAATCGGCAAAGCGAATAATCCTGCCCGGGATGTGGTCAATGAGGGAACGCGTCACATCTTTGAGAAGATGGGCAAAACACCAGTGCTCTCTTTGAATATGGTCTACACCGAGGATAGTGCTCACCGAGCGGTGCCTCGGGGTTTATTTGCAGGCACTGGCTTTGAAGGGTTTCGGGAGGCGCATGCCGCAGCGGCAGAGTTGAGTTCGAAGCTCCATATCATCTATCTAGACCAGCCCAAACGTATAGTGGTTCAGCAGTTGCCAGAAATGTACGATGAGGTTTGGACGGCAGGTAAGGGCTCCTACAAGTTACAGCGTGCAGGAGTTCTTGCTGAAGGTGCAGAGATTGTGTTGCTCGCGCCTCATATCGACTGCTTTCATTCGAATGCAAAGATGGATCGAGACATGAGGGCAATTGGATATCATGGCTTGGACTATGTGTTACAGTACTGTAAAGCCAATCCAGACTTTGATAAAAACGTTGCCTCCCATGTGATCAATGTTCGAGGCCACGGGGAGATGCGAGAGGGGAAAGAGTATTTTCCTTTTAGTGTGACGCTGGCCACGAAAATATCCCAAGCGGAATGTGAAGCAGTGGGTTTAGGCTACAGGGACCCAAAAACTGTCACGAAGGAAAATTTTTCAGCAGACGATGTGATGTGGATTGATGAAGGCGGACAGTGGCTGTACGCAAAAAAATGATTTTCTGAGCTTCGCGCTTAGCGTTTGGGGAAGTAGTGACGGTTACGTCTTTTTTGTGACTCACTTCGTGTTTCAATAATTCTTTTTTCTCTTTTGAATTCAAACGGCAGCACCCGTATATATTTCCTTGGGAGTTCCAATCCTTCATCGGTGTAGTGATTCGATGTTTCTGCACCGGCAGGATTTTTCAGTACGTACTGAGCGGGTTTCTTCTCGCAGGCAGCAAGGCAGAGGATAGAAGCAAAAACTAATAAAATCGGCGTTTTCATTACAGTAAATATAGCGTTAGGCTTATCGCGTGAGGTCTTTCTATAGTTATGAATTTATTCAGGGTCCTGGCTGCTAATATTATTCTCTGAAATGGTAAGAATAATCACTGTAAATACAACAGCTTACCCTAATAGTTTAGGCTTTCTTTTACTGCGGTCGCCGAATAAATAAGCTCCTTTGGTTAGACCGCTCGGCGTTGTATAGAGAATACTCTGATTAATTGATGAAGGAGTCGGCATGCGTAACCTACTAGTGATGCTCTTATTACTGAATATGATCGAAGTTCCATTTGCGTATGCGAGCGTTGAAGAGCAAGCCGCAGAAGAATTCTGCGCCTGCGTTAATCCCATCATTGAAAAAGTGAAGAGCATGCAAAGTGCTCTCCAAGGTGGTGATACCTCAGGCATGAACGCGATGATGGCTGAGCTACAAACCATGCAGCCTAAGCTTCAACAATGCTCCCAGGCTCTGAAAACAAAATATAAGGATCGTGAGAACGACGAGACTTTTAAGTCTGCAGTATCTGCTGAAATTCAGAAGCTTTGCCCCGTGCCGAAGTTAGGCCCGGCGCGCTAAGCGCTCGGTAGAAGAGTTTGGGCAGATGAAAAAGTCGGCGCATTTAGCAGGCGGTTGTTTCTGGGGGATGGAGGAACTGTTCCGAGCGCGTCAAGGTGTGCTCACTACGGAGTGTGGTTATACGGGAGGGGAGAATGAAAACCCCAGCTACGAACACCACCCTGGTCATGCCGAGGCTCTAAGAATTGATTACGATCCAACTCAAACGAGTTTCAAAGAGTTGCTCGATTTCTTTTTCTGTATTCATGATCCTACAACAAAAGATCGCCAAGGTAATGATCGGGGTAGTTCGTATCGCTCGGCAATATTTTATGAATCAGAAGAAGAACTAAAAATCGCCCAAGACTTTATCGAACTCGTCAATGAATCTAAACGCTGGCCATCGCCCGTGGTTACTACTCTCGAACCATTAGCAGTATTTTATCCTGCAGAAGATTATCATCAAGATTATCTTCAGCGACAACCAAACGGGTATACGTGCCATTTCGTTCGATTCGATTCTTATCTGAGTGAATCAAACGATGAATTCTGAGCGGTTGGCCCTGCGCCGATTTCTACCTCTGACGCTCATTTTCTTTCTCCTGCTGAGCGCACCTTCTGCTCAGGGCCGGGATGAAGTGGAAATAGCGTTACCAGCTCTTGATTCGGGCCTTCTTTGTGATCGCCTCACGAAAGTCGGCACACAATGTTTTCGCACCGCGACAAAGAGTCGATGTGTGAGAACTTGGGCGAAGCGGATAGCTCAAACAGATCTCATTGCCAAATTTCAGCTCGACCCTAGCGACCCCCGCTGGGACCCCGCATTGGCCCTATTCGATGGAGCTTGTCAGTTGGCTTGCTCGCTGAAACTCAATAACGAAAGCCTCTATCTCCCTGGCCGCTTTTGTCGAGAACTCGGTGTGCGTCCCGGTCCTAGTCTGAATCTGAATCAGTAAAACCCTAATAAATACCCAGAAATCTTGCCGATAACCTCAAGTTCTTACGGCATACATACGATCTTATAGAGGCCAAAGGTTGTTTCTCGCCCACTATTCGCCCCGGCGAGATGAAAATTTAAACAATAATTACAAGGTCTTCCATGCGAAGTGTAGACTCCCATCGTGCTGTGTTCGCCTGTGATAGCTCAAGCTGTCGTTCAGAGGCGGGTGCCGCCTTTGTTGAATTTGCCTTGGTCTCACTGCTTTTTCTCACACTTTTTTTAACCTTTCTCGATTTGGCACATTATCTCACGGCCCGTTCCCTAATGATTAAGGCCGCTCAGGATGCCTTACAAATCGCCGTAAAATCCGAAGATTTTCAGGTAGACCTTCGCTCCACCGAAGGGGCTGATAAAGAGTTTACTCTGTTCAAGCAAGTTCGAGACGATGTGATTGCTGAAGCGATACGTCTTCCGATGGCTACGGTTGCCTCGGCGGAGGGTACTGATGGATTTCTCGAACTAAAAAACTTCACGACGACCTATACGCTTTCTGATGGTACACAAGAACAAATTGATGACATTCCCGTTGCAGTAATTCGACCAGGCGAGAGCTGGACACTTGAGGAATCCGGCGAAGCCGTGGAACACCCCTACGCTCTTGAGTCGACTGATAAATACTCTGCGGTGCTCCGACGTGAACCGATTATCGTTCAACTGAGAGCGCAAAAGCGATTTTTCGTTCCCCTGTTTTTTGATGCAATACCGATTGAGGTTACTGCGGTTGGTTGGGCTCAAGCGTATCCTGAAGTGGGTTTTAACATCGCCCAGTTTTTAAATAGTGATAACCTCCCAGGTGATGACGATGGAGGTGATCCCTGTGTTAAGCCTAACCATTGTCCGGACCAGTACTGGAAAGGTGATCCAACATGTCGCTGCTGTAATCCAGAGAACTCTCAAGACGAATGTTTTTTTGGAACAACGTATTCCTTTGACTTGTGCAAGTGTGATTGTTCTACCGCACCAGCCTGTCCGGCGGGACAAGAGCGAGAGTCTTGGAATTGTAGTTGTAAGCCTTGTGCTCGACCAGGCGGTCTAAACTGCCCGGCGGGGCAAGAGTGGATCCAGTCTCGCTGCGGATGTGGTGTGTCTGAGGGAATTGGAGGATAGAATGAGTACAGCAAAGTCTGTCACCACTCCAAACGCTTCTTCTGACGCAGGCGTGGTAATGATCCTTTTAGCGGTATTTCTGGTCGCAGTTGCGAGTGTTCTCGCCTTGCTCATCGATGGTGGTCGATTGGCAAACTCCTCAACGGAGAAACGGATGACCGCGGAAATTGCGGTCTCGGCAGCATTAGAGAGCTATCGAAATTTCGATCCGGCAAGTGATGCCGGACTAGGGACTTCCCCGACTCCTCAAGAGCTATATCAAGCGAGACTGAGAGCCGCGTTTCAGCGGGCTGAAGAAGTTATTGCTCTTGATCCGAACTCTCTTATGACAAGTCGAGAAAAAGATCAGCTTACGCTGGGTGATGATCTTCTTGCTGACGGTTCCGGGTCACTGAGTGAACGATCCGATGATGTCATCGGTGTGCTCACACCGGGACGGTTTTACACCGAAGAGCCGGGCGGCGAGGGCGGATGCGCCACGTTTACCCCTAATGGTGCGACGTGCCCCTGTAACGGGACTTCCTGGGAAGGAGCGTGCTTTTTAGAAAACGACAGCACTGCGACAAGCCTCACCGCGTTTGATTTGACGCTTCGTTCAAAAGAAGAGGAGGGGGTAGGCTTACTATTTGCGCCAGTGATGAATATGCTCCTTGGTGATTACAATGGCACAGAGCAAATTGCCTTGTCAGAGCGTGCTCGAGCGACTCTTCAAGCCCGAGTAAATATTTTTGCAATTGACCTCTCTCGGAGCGTGAGCTTCGACACGCATGTGCCCGTGACGAACGCTGAGGATAACCTTGGTGTTGCCGCAGAGTATGTGTTCGAACTTGATACTGCGGCCGGTCCCGGTTGTTTACCGGCAAATGTGAATCCGTGTATTGGCAA
>CAYGNZ010000034.1:4835-6019 GCA_964351345.1 uncultured Bdellovibrionales bacterium
TTTACCGACTACCCGTCGAAAAAGATTTGGGAAGCATTGCCCGTGACAAGAGTGGGGCAGCCGCTTGGACCTCGCACCCAGCACTATCAAGATGACTATGCTTGTTTCCAGATAGACGGTCGGGACTATCTGATTGATATTTCCGTGCACGACCTCGTAGACGGGAGCCGATACTACGGTCCCGAACCTCTCAATAATATTTTGTCCGGTCTGCACGAAGCCTTGCTTGAAGTAAAAACCAAAACAGTTCCCGGAGATAAGATTGGAATTTTCGCCTTTGATGAGGTTGAGAACTGGCAGGCCGAGAGAGAGATGGCTCCGACCAATATCTACGAGAATCCCGATACCTGGGCTGATATGGAAGATATCACCAATATAGCGCTACTTGATGGCGCTGCGGCGGTTCCTGCGGGTACCCCTCGACCTCGCTACTTCGATCCCAGTAATCCCGCATTGCAGAAACGAATTCTTGCTAAAGAATTCTTTCCGATTCCCAACGCGGACACCGACATCACCTTCGGCGTGTATCAGGCCGCCCGGTTACTCCCTGAAGGTCTGACCAATGCTGACTTGCAAGTGACGATGTTTAGCGATTTCGTAAACTCGTGTGAAAGTGCTGATTACAGATTTCTTCGACCGGGTAACCCGATTGAGCTTGCTACACGCGATTGTCTCCAACCGAACGTAGACAATGACTTGAACTTTAGTCCATCAAATGGTTCCTGGGGGCACTTTGATGGAGGGCTTACCGAAGCGCTGATGATGATTAGTGATAGTCCAACGAGCCCACTTGCGGACTGGGAAATTGACCGAAAAAATGCAGTAATGGAGTTCAGCAAGTGGAAAACCTACGCTGAGCGAGGAATCCGCTTCAACGCCTTCATGTTCGGAGATTTCGTCGAGCCTCATACGCTCCTTAAACAGAGTCAAACTGATACATCTAAATGTATGGATGATAAGGACGCAAGGCAACATAACAGAGATTTCGTTGCGGGTCCGGCGAGAGAATACTGGAATCCGATGGACTCACAGCGATGTATTTTCTATCGCCAAATTGAGGAAGACTGTCGAGCGAGCGGAGTAGCCTACAAAGTGCACCACATGGTCTCATCCACGGGAGGCTACTTCCTTCCGATGCGTCCGCCATGTTCCGTGGCGGATATCAATGCGGGAGCCACCACGGG
>CAYGNZ010000034.1:6058-15165 GCA_964351345.1 uncultured Bdellovibrionales bacterium
CCGACGGTAAGCTTGAAGACGCACTTGATGAGCATGTTTGTGCGCCTTTTAATCCGAGTTCTGGTAGTGGAAGCGTCGCCGATCCTGCGATCGGCGATTATGGACCACTAAAACCAGTCGTTTCGGAATTGGTTGCCGCAGGAGTGGTGACCAGCGATTGGTGGTCAGTGAAGTATACCGCGCCGCCGCACCTCTACGAGTTCTACGATCAAGAGTACACAAGTGCTCATGGTGAAAAGGCTTCGCGTCTTGTCTGTGATACTAAATGTAGAAGCTTTGAGCAGCAGATCGAAGACGTGATTCGCGAAATGTATAATACGAATCCCTATACCCTGGTTCGAGAAGACCTTTAGATCTGATCATGGATATGAGCAACTCTAAAGTGATGGTTCAGGAGGAACGAGGCACCGCACTTCTGGAATTTGCGATCGTCGTCTGGGGCGTGGTTTTTGGTATTCTTATTGTGCTCGATGTTTCATTAGCTGTCTCGCAGTATATGCTTTTCTCCCAGGCGAGCTATGAGGGTCTTCGTCTAGGCACTACACTTCCTGAACTCGAGGTAAGTCCGGCAGAAGGATACACAGACATCACTGCATCAACAGAAGAAGAAGAAGCTTGTGTTCAACGACTTCCCTCGGCAATTCCATGCCAACATTATTTAATACACGACCGAATTCGACGTGCCTTAGAAAATATCAATCTTTTCGATCGTGTAGGGATTCTAGGAGGACCTCAAAGTATCACCACCTTTTATGTCCCGAGCTCTGCGGGCACTGGTACAAATGATGATACAATAACCGTGCGATTAGTCGGTAACTACACAGGTTTCTTTTTGCCAGACATCCCCCTGGTTATTGATCTTCAAGGCGCGTATCTGTTCGAAGATATTTAGCCTCATGAGGTGATTCTTCGCCGACCCAATACATTGACGATTCCGACACACTGCAATAAGCTGCGCTCGTCCTCTTATTACTCGCTAGGGGAAACCGCGTGCCACGTTTCCTAGACTCTGCATACCACTGTCTCAATGACCACTAAGGCCCTCACTGTCTTTTTTGATAAGCTCGCTCCTTTACTGCTGTTCCTGTTTAGCCTAGCGTTCTTGGCCGCGCATCTTTCTAACCGGCCAATATTTACCCGTGGTGAGGGGCGAGAGGCTATGGCCGTGAAGAGTATGTATGTCGAGGGAAATTACATCCTTCCCTTACTCGACGGAGAAACAATTCCCTCAAAGCCACCATTGTTTCATTGGCTGGCGAGTCTCACCGCGTCCGTCCTTGGTGAATTAAATGAATTTGCTTTGCGGTTTCCCTCTGCACTAGCCGGCGCTGGTTTGCTCACCTTGACCTTCATATTTGCGGCGAAGTACCTCTCTAGAAACTGCGCGTTCCTCGCGGTGCTCATTCTTGTCTCAAGCTTTGAGTACTCGCGCAGCGCCACACATGCTCGCGTTGACATGTGCTTTGCTTTTAGCATCTCACTGGCTCTGTTTTTCCTATTTAGAAGTATACGAGCCAGTGGGAACGGGGGTTGGATGTATTTGATAGTATCTGCCCTCGCGACCGCACTTGCCGTTCTGGCAAAAGGTCCTTCCGCAATCGGGATCGTAATCCTTGTCTATTTCGTCTTTCTTCTGCTCAGTCGAGGTATTCAAGGGAGCAGTAGTCCGTTGTCATGGCAGAAGTGCGTCTCGGCGCTAATTGTAACGATTGGCATTGCGGGCACCTGGTACGTTCTCGCCTACCAACAAAGTGGTGGAGAGTTCCTACTGAAGCAAATTTGGCAAGAGAATATCACCCGTATCTTAAATGTGAGTGGTGAAACAGCGTTGCGAGGGCATGTAAAGCCGTTCTACTTCAGCTTTCTCCATCTGTTGTTGGGATTTTTGCCGTGGAGTTTTTTACTTCCCTTTCTTGCCGTCTCACTCTGGCGGGGAGGCGATGGGTACCGTAAGCGCGATCAGCAATTTGAACTGTTTTTGATCAGTTGGTTTCTTGTAATAGTTCTGGCGGTGACACTTAGTCAGAGTAAACGAGTGGTCTATCTACTCCCTGCATACCCGGCCTTAGCGATCTTGCTCTCAAACGCCTTGCTTCCGACATATGCGACACAAACTACGGGGGAGCGTCGGTCAATTCGCTTTGCGGCAGTTTTTCTAATGGCTTCTTCAGTTGTGCTTCTACTCGCCTCCCTTTTTGGCTTTACCTTGCTAAGTGAAGGTGGAGTAGCTCGGTATCTTCAGTATTTCCAAAGTACTCCTAAAGTCGAGACCTTTATTCTTGGCGCACACGTTTTGCTTAAACAGATTTGGCTCTCGTTGCTGCTCCTGGTATGCGTCGCGATTGCGATTGGCATCGGAGCGCTTGCGTTTTGGCGACTACGTCCTGTGTACGGTTCCTGTTTGCTCGCCTCAGCGATACTACTCCTCGTTTTTTCGTATGCTGCCTCGATCTATCCCGCAGTTGCTGATTACAGGAATTCAAAAGAATTGATAGCCGTTGCAGATAAGGCATTGAAAGAGAAAGATACGCCGATTGAGATATTCCGAGCGAATTTGTACGCTGAGCGGTACTACTCCGATCGGCCATTGCCTTTCGTGCTTACCGCGGGTGAACTCATCGGGAGAGGAGGAGGTCTCGTGCTGGTGGAACGAAAGAATCTCGAGCTTCTCCAGCAAACAGTTGGGGAGGTGGAGATTTTGTATCGAGGTAAGAATATACCGGTAAAAAGTCGGTCCGATTTGTTTCTAGTTCGTTATCACAAGTAAATAAATTAGCGAGATGGTGAGAGGCGCGGACGTTGTTCGCTCCTCTACAACCGTAAGGAGCTAAAGTGAGGCACTTCAAATGTGCTGTGCAAATTCTCTTCTCTTCCAGAGCATTGGCACGCTCGCCGACTCAGGTGGTCCGAGAACTAGTAATGCGACTAACACAAGCGATGAAGCGAGCTCGAACAGTTCAGCGACCTCTAGTGACTCTGCAAATGGAATTGCAGGGTGAGGGAACTGGTTTTCTGCTCCTGATGCAATGAATTCGAAGCCGAGCCCCGCAAGAATTGCCAGAAGGACAACGACTGCGGAGAGACTCCAAAATGTTTTTGCCACGTCGAGCTTCTGTACCCACGGAATCAAGCTTAAGAGCCCAAGACAGAGCAAAGCAATCAGCCCGATTTGCTCGAATTGATGAAACACATGCAGCGGAGAGCTGCAATCATAGGCAAGTACGACGCGATCACATGCACCCGCTTCGACCTGCTTCCCAAGCGCATCGCGATGAAAATCAACTTGTTTGTCCGAGAAAGAGACAAAAACGAATACGAGCGCGAGAAGAACTAATTGAACCATTTGAAAATCCTTTCGACTAAAAACCCTCAGAGGTGTAAGCGCGAACAACGAATCCGCATACCTCAGTAGCTAGGCAGCACACTGCATAACCGCTAAGGCAGGCGGTTTATTTCTACCCTTATTTGAAATAGCCAAAATGGCCAGAATGTAGCTGGAGTTGAGTCTTAGAAGTCAAAAAAGTGGTGATTGAAAGAAAGGCTAGAGCGAAGAAGCTCACGGCAGAGAATTGCCTGAGACCTTGTAGAGCCGAAATTTGAAGTAACAATGAGTTCCATATGCACCTTGAAATTCCCGACATAAACTATCATTAGTTGCCCATCTTGTCAATCCTCCAGAATGTACTTGAGAAATCCATGCGCCGCTGCCCTCAGGAGTTTCGGCTTGTCACTGTGAATCTTTAAAGTTACTGGTGAATTTGCTTGCATCCTTCGTTCTGCACTTGATCGGTGAAGGGGTTGTGAATCTATTTACTTACAGGAGGCGATCTGGCGCGATATGAGCGAAGAATCTGGTGCTACGAAAGATGTCCGCTCTAGACTCGATATTATCGAGAAGGTAATCCTCTTAGTTTGCTTCACGCATTTTGTCTGGCGAGTTGTGGAGCGACTGATTGAGGTTTACGACAGTACATGGCTGGAACTAGTTATTCCGTCGCTGCTCTTGGTCTCAGAATCAACTGTGCTGATACTCACTATCTTGCGCAAACGGACGACCAATATATCGGCCCGGGCGGACGATTGGTTTTTGGCTTTTGCAGTTACGCTGCTTCCGATTTTTGTTTCTCCCGCAGTAACGCTCTCACCCCTGATTTACCTTGCCTTCCCGCTCGTGCTCAGTGGCATTGCCTGGCAAATCTACGCCAAAGTAGTGCTGGGAACTCGCTTCGGAGTAGTGCCCGCCAATAGAGGGATTTGTGCTCGAGGGCCTTACCGCATCGTTCGACATCCCATATATTTTGGCTACATGCTCTCGCATATTGGTTTTCTTCTGGCCACGCTTTCTTGGTGGAATTTGGGATGCTACGTCGTGCTGTATTGCTTAATGATTCCTAGAATTCTTGCTGAGGAACGTTTGCTCCGCCAGGATCAAGAGTATCGAGACTACATGGGAAAGGTCCGCTATCGCTTACTGCCCTTTGTGTTCTAAGAGCGAGGAAATCTCAATTTTGCGCGTTGACGGCGCAATTTCTCAAGTTACTTCTACCCGTGCTGCGCGACGTTAGATTCTCTCTAGCTCACGATTAAGTAACTGACACGATTGACTTCTTTACCTTAGGCAAGAGCTGAGATTTGACCGCACGCGCCGTAATTTCTATAAGAACGGTTGGTTGAAGTTCACCTTCGGATGAGTCCCTCTCAACCTCCCTCATTCTCAAATTTATTTCTGCGTAGATGACTGAAGCTTTTCAGTAGTGCCGAGCCTCGTCTTGGAGCTCGGGCACCACTGGAAAGTGAAACGGAACGGTTCACAGGAAGGTTTTACCTTTTTCAATTCCAGTAAATAACCCACTCCCTCTTATGGATAGGAAAAGAATATGGTTCGTCTGATTACCACGCAGTCAAAAATCGATCGTGACAACGTCGAGATGATTCCCGGGATACCCTCGGGCGTTCGATTTAACAATCTGCCGGAGTCTCTTCTACGTCTGCTCGATCGCCCGGGCAGCTTCTACGTCCCCGGCGATGAGGCATACAAACTTGCCTCTCAAGTTGGTGAAGTTGAGTGTTGTGGCAAGCCGTCGTTTCGCACGGAGATAATGCGGAACAAGCAGCTCGCCTACTGGCTGACGACTGAGTGTTCGAAGCGACACGGCTATACCAATAGGGTGTTGAGAACGCGCAACGGTAATCGCCGCGGGGCCGAAGGCTTTCAGCAAATTGACGTGACGCCCGAGCAAGCACAGCGAAGCTACGAAGAGGAGATGGATCGAGGAATGATTTCGGTTTGGACTGAAACTCGGTCAGCTGCCGGTATGCATGTGATTCACATTGCACCGATGGAATATTCTCGACTGCTTCTTGAGGGCAATATTCTGCTTGGTCGATGCTCGCGACTGCACGAGAACCCCCAGGACCTCAACGTCAGTCTGTTTTCCGCCGCCGTCCCTTGGGGACGCCACAAGTTTATGGGTGGGAATCATACCTTTGCCTACACGGTGGCCAACAATGGTCTCTGTATTAGCATCGATTTTGGCGATGGGTACGTCGGCCGATTGAAGAAATCTCAAATGGCAGCACATATGGGCTACCTCAAACACAAAGGTCAGTTCGTGCTCCATATGGGTGTCGGCAACGACATCGGAATTCTTGGCTCAAGCGGGGTCGGCAAGAGCCAGATCGTTGAGCCAGAGCCTCCCGAGATCCAGTTCTTGTCAGCACTCGAGATGATTCGCCAAGTATTTCCCGATGCGGACATCAACAATGTTGCTCCAAGCACGGCCCTGGTGATCAAAGGAGAGAAGAAGAAAAGAGTTCGCGCTCTCGTTATCGACGACATTGCCGCGGTCTTTATCGACCCCAGCGATGGCTCGATGTGGGTCTACTGTCTTGAGGCCGGATACTACATCCGTATTGATCAGTGGGATCGCTTAGGCGTGATGCCCGTCATCGACAAGATGGCGAACAGTCCCGAAGCCAAGCGAGACGATGCCATATGGTCAAACGTCGACGTGGTCGATGGTGTCCCCCAGATGAACTCATTCCACGACCTTGAGGGTGAAGTAACTCAGAATCCTCGGGTCTCTGTGAGAAAAACAGCCTACGATCTAAGCGATCGTACGCCCTCTGATGACGAGAATAGGCATCGACTGAAGCACCTGATCGTGGCGACGGCAGCCGGCTTTGAGGATCCTTACTTCTGGCCCGCGGCCTCGATAGTGTCGTTACCGCAGGCCATTGCACTTGCAGGACCCTCGTATCGCTCGGGTGCGGGAACCCAAAGTATATCCGCTACCGGCCAAGGTTTGGTGGCGGATCCAGGATTTACCCAAGCGCAGTTTACTCCGCTCGGGTATGCGCAGGTGACTGAGGAAGTGGTCACACATTTGCGTAACGCCTCTCCCAGTCTTTCGTGCTATGCGATTTCGCAACGTGCGTCGACGGTGTTTAGGCAGCCTGGTCTCTACGATGCCTTGTTCACCTTGCGGCGGATGATTGAATCTGGAGTCGATCTCACAAAGTACATGGGTCGACGTCTTCCCGGGAAGTATTACGGCTGGGCAATTCGTCACCCTGATATCGACCCGCGAATTACGGATCCTTACGAGACGATTCCCAGTGATATCCTCCACGACTGTGCTCGACGATTCGACAATATGATTATGCGCTACTGGCTGGAACTCCTCGGACGTGCCGAGATCACTCCAGAGACTGAGCGCTACATCAAGAACTTGATCGGAGGCAATATGCCTGCGACACCGAGCACACAGTTCGAGCTCACTATTGCTTAGAGCGACATCATGAGAACCTGCGGACCCTAGCCCCAGCAGACTTGAGTAATCAAGAATGCTGGGGCTAGGTCGGGGTAACTGGAAAAAGGAACTTTTTTAGGTTCACGTTTCACTTTTCGTTAATTCAATGTGATCCCCTTCGATTTCCCCCTCATGATTTGCGCGCTTTGACTGAGTCCCTGTGCATACGTTGCGCAAGAGACGTTGTCGACGCTTGCTAAAAATAGAGGAGCGCAAACGCCGCTGAAACGTTACGATACCGGCGAACGCACAACGCCAATAATCCTCTGTAGGCTGATGAATACGCCCCAAAACTCTCGAATTAGGAGTGCCATGTACCTCGGCTTGTTGCCGCCAGTGGCCTTGTTCGTTCATGAGGTGTGGTTTTATTTTTTTTCACTCTCATCGCTTCAGACCGATGTGTATGGAAGAGAAGAGGAGTCACTATTTGCGCTTTGGAAGTTTATTCGTGGCGAATCAGTTTTCGTAAATCCTCTGGAGATTCCCTACACCGCCTCGTTTTTTAATTATTTATTTTATACAGTCTACGGATATTGGACGGAAGCCTTGCAGAGACTCTTTGGTTTAGAGGATCTTTGGCTGACGACTTTGGGTAGGAGTTGCTCATTTAGTTTCGCGGTCCTCGCGGCAATGTGCACGTATTTGTGTTTGCGCGCGCTCAAGGCCTCGAAGTCATTGGCGCTGCTTGGCGCGTGCTACTTGCTGACGGCACCAATCGTCGGGATAAACGCGTTTACGACCCGTCCCGACATTGCCTCATTTGCGTGTCTTGCTGCTGCGATGATTTTTGTACTTCGTGGTTGGCAGCGCGAAATGTCTATCGATTGGCTGTTCGCCTCACTATTATTCTATCTCGCCTGGGCGTTTAAGCAGTCCGAGATTGCAGTATTTACGGCAGTCTCTATCTCACTACTAGCGACTAGGAGAATTCGACCACTGTTGGTGACGGTAGTGTCCTTTGGAGCATTGGTCTTGCTCACTTTCCTGATAGCTCCTCCAAGTTATGCATCGTCATTATTCGTGGTAGGCGTGGCGCCGTTTTCTGTGGCGGTAGGCGCAAAGAGCTTTTTTTTCGCATTTGTCCGTGCGGCTCCATCCTTTACCGTACTTTTTCTTGGAATGTGTCACTTAAAAAAGACGCTTCCATTTAGTCGGCAGGATGCAGATGTTGTTGCATCGCAGCCTCAGGCAGGATGTTTCTGCTTACTTGTGTTCACAGGCATCATCACACTGGTGCTGAATTTTCTCGCGTCTCTGAAGGCAGGTTCTGGATTCAACTATTTTTTAGCGAGTCACCTAATCGGGACCTTGCTTATTTTCCACGGGAAGGATTTCGAGGATGGTCTAAAGGATAAATCGAGATTCCTTATTGCGGCCTCTTTTTTTCATATTGTTTTTTGTCTGGTGCTGCTGTTTGACAGACGTCCCTATCAGGTCCACCGCGACAATCATCATCGTATGATGCAACTGCGGACTTGCGTGTCGCAGTTGCCAGAGCCAGTGTATGTTGCGAGTCCGTACGGAGAACTCCCTTGGATTAACCCGAGCCCACCACACTTTGTCCTCTCCAGTCATTACGATTGGTATACGGCGGAGGAGACCGGCCTGGAGGCTGGTGGAATCGACGGGTTGATTGAATCGGGCAAGTTCAATTCCCTGGTGTTCTCCACCTTAGAGGTTCCTCAAGCAGCAGAGTCATGCTGTGCAAGAGCTAAGAGTCCTCCTCAAGCATGTGAAGGATTTGTGGTCCTTACTACTCACAATCAAAATACTGAGTCAGGAATTGATATCAGATGATCTCCACAAATTTCTGGAACCTTTACCGTAGAGCCAAATTTAACTCTTGGCGTACTATCTAACTCCAAATAATTCTTAGTCCACGTATTTAATTGAGGCCAATGTGGAAGTGAGAGACGATTCACGTTTCCGTTCTTGCTCAGATTGGTCCAATACGCCTGAAGCAGGCTGATCATCGCGGCATCCTCGGGCCGAACGGTAAACACGGTATCTTCGATAGTGGCGAATAAAAACGGCAATTCTGTTCCATGCGCAGCGGGGATGCCGAATAATGCCAGGTGACTATAGAGGTATCGATATACCGGTTCGCTTTGAGCACCAGCGAAAGCCAAGGCCAGTCGTTGAACTCCGCATCCTATAGCCTTATCGGTTTTTTCTGGGAATCCAAATTCCCATTTATTCGAGCCAATAATTAAAGGCACTTTGTTGTAACTACCGAGTGCAATCGCCTCAAGCACGGGAAGAGGTCGGATGTCAGTTCCGTACACATTGAGGGTA
>CAYGNZ010000035.1:0-3861 GCA_964351345.1 uncultured Bdellovibrionales bacterium
TGCATGGAGATGCATCGATTTGGTCTATTTGGCAGCTCAAGCCGATTCTTCTTACTTCGATCTCTGATGCTGCAGCGTTCCAAACCTGCCACGGCATTCAAGAACTCATTGATTCACTCGACGAGAATATCAGTGTGCAATTTTCATGGGTCACGACCTTTGATGTGCAGAATATCCTTGATCGTTGCTTGTATGAGTATCCGCTCACTGGTGTTGCGGGTTGGATGGCGAGACGTTGGGTTCGACTGATTAAGAACATGTCGAAGTCTGAACAGTACTCCCGTCGATGTAAGAAGCTACGACTGATTGTTGGTTTCCGCTACGACCCGCCATGGCAAGCGAAAAGCGCGTTTGATGGCTTTATGGATTCTTTTCGTGTGCTCGCACATGGAGCAAGAGATCCACAAGAGCACTGTGATCGTTACGAAGAATACCGTCGATACGTAGAGAAGTTTCGAGGAGAAGTTGAAGGTAAAATTTCTCGAATGGCAGACCTTGGACTCGGGCCGTCGCGAGTTGATGGCCAGGGACTAATTGACCTGCTGTACCCCCTGTTTAATCGACGTAGTACAAAGGGTGGAAAGTTTAAGCGCGGCCGTTTCAATGCGGTTGCCGTGCCGCAGTATGATCCAGATGATCTGCTCTGCAACCAAATCTCAGATACCATGGTGTATCATCCAGAAGATGGATTTATTGTGAAAGATGGCCGGGTGTATCACACGGTTAGTATGGTGAAGCCTCCGAAACAGTGCTTGCCGCTAATGACCGTGCCGATGCAGAGCTTGCCGATGGAGTCGATTTTCACGGTAACCTACTCCAAGGATAGTCAAGAAGAGCAACTTCGCCGCCTTGATCGTTTGGATAGAAGTCTTGGGCTCCGAGAAGTAGGAGCAATGGGCCGAGCGAACCAGAAGGTCCTACACCAGATCACCACAATTCGTCAGGCTCGCGAAGAGCTCTATTCCAACCGTTCGCAAATCGTGCGTGTTGGTGTGCATCATATTCAGATCACGAACAACATGGACGAAGCGAGACGGGCATCGAGTGAAGTGCTGGCAATGTTCCCTGCACTGAACGGTGCCCGTGCCATGTCGCATATGATTAGTGACCTCGGAGTGTTGGTCAACGCGCTCCCTGGAGCCTATGACCCGAGTACGGACGGAGCGGGTTGGACGGCAATGATGCGTTCCTCTCGCGCAGTGCGAATGTTTCCGGTGTGGGGAAACTGGTCAGGAAGTGAGAATGCGTTATTCGTTCTACCGAGTTTATGGAACCGAGAGTTAGTCAATTTCGATCTTTTTGATTCAAACGTTGCTCCCAACGTAATCATGAGTGGGGTATCTGGAGCTGGTAAGTCGTACCTGCTTTGCTACTTGATGATCATCCTCAACCGTGGACATTATTCTGAACGTCCTGACGGGTCGAAGGAAGAGAAGCCACCGATTACCTTTATTTTTGATAAAGGGATGCCGAATCTTCCTTGCGGATTTGAGCGTGTGGCCAAGCTGTTTGGCGGCCGAATCTATCAAGCAACACCATCTCGTGCGCCCGCGATGAACTTCCTTGCGCGCATTGGTGAAATGGATCCGGATAGAACGAACGAAGACTTTAAAGATCTATTTGATATCTGCGTCGACATTATCGCAGACATGTGCACCGAGGGAGATCAGCCCCTCAGCCGAATTCAACGAAACGAACTGATCGAATCCTTAATGGAATCACACTATCGGTATCGTCACGGTGATCAAGAGCGAGAATTTCTCTTGCGAGATGTAGTGAAGGTTCTCAAAGAGCCACCTCGTCCCAGTGAAACAGAGAATCACTTTCACATGCGGCAGGAACTCGCAATTCTGATGCGCGAATACTACGGTGAAGGGACCTATGCACGATTCTTTGACCGTGCGGGCCGTCTCGAGCTCAAAGAACGCTTTATCGTCTTTGACCTCAAAGGCTTGAGTCGTAACCCAGATTTGCAGCGAGTATTTCTCAAAGTCGCGATGATTTGGGCAGATGAGGTGATGAATACTCCCTCTGAACTCGACACTCGGAAGATGCTTATCTTTGATGAGGCGCACGACCTTATCGGTAAAACTGCCTCAGGTGTTGTTGAGGCGGCGTTTCGACTCTATCGAAAACGAAAAGGGATTGTTATCGCGGCCTCTCAGTCAGGTGAAGATTTCTATGCCGGAGAAGGTGGACAGGCGATTGTTCAAAACAGCTCGCACAAGATTTTCCTCCGACAAGATCCTTCTAAGTTCCACGTTACTGCTGAGGCGTTCAATCTTAACCCGCAGCAGGCTGAGACAATTATGCGATTGCACACTATTAAAGGAGTCGAGTCGCAGTTCTTCCTGCTCTCAGACATCGGTGAAGCTGCGCTCGTCTTACCTTCGGAGCCCTCGTTTTACTGGGTCTCTACAAACAACGGTGATGACAACCAGCTATTCTCAGCACTGTTAGAGGAATCTGATGGGGACTTTGTCCAGGCTCTTAAACGAGCGGTAGAGATTGCTCCGCATGGGGCGAAAGAGTTGATGCGACGGCGTCGAATGATTGAAGAACTTCAACAGCAGCGAGATACCCATGAGGCCTCGGCTGTTCGGAAGAACCGACCGCTGAATCTAAAAGACGCGAATAAGGCGGCGTAAGGAGAGAATGATGAACAAGGTGTTAGCCATTGTAGTCGCTTCTGGAATGATTGCCTGCACAAGTAGTGTGCAGCGCGGAACGACGAAGAATGTCGTGGTTCGAGAAGTGGTGAATGAACTCGAAAAGGAACCCGTTCCCGGTACCGTTGATGATGTGTGGGTAGAGCCGATGCGGGACACGGTGCGAGTTCCTGCGCAACTTGATCCAAAGGGCGTGTATTACCGTCCAAGTCATAAAACAGTTGTTGAGATTCGTCCTGGTAAATTTCAGCCGGTTCAGTACCCAGATTTTAACGGTCAGTATCCTCGGCCACCACGGTAGTCGGTGAGTTTGCGATGAGGAGGTATGAGAGTAGAATGATGCAACGAATTACAAAAAGTCTGCGCTACGGAGCGGCTCTTTGCCTAGTTTCGGGGAGTTTCTTTAGTGGTTGTTCCACAACACCGCCGGGACACGTACAGCCTGAGACGCGATATATTTCTGTCGAACGGCCGGCAAAAGTGCCTCCTGGTGTGCTACGATATTGCTGGGAAGAGCCGATTGTGGCGTATCAGCAGCAAGGTCCAGGACTTGATATTGAGGGGCGTTGGTATAGTCCATCGTATGTCGCTGTAAAAGAAGTTCGTCAGGGAAGATGGAGACCATGTCAGCCACTTGCGAGCGAAGTGAAGGGGGAAACAAAAAATGAACGCTAAGAAGGTCGTTGGATTTCTGCTTTGCAGATCAGCGTTTACTCAGCGTAACGCAACGTCCATTTTACTCGTCCTCTTGTTTTTTGCGGTCTATGTGATGGCTGGTGGTAAAGTGACCACGCAACTTCCGCGCATGCCCGATGGTTCTGGCGCGTTTGGCGGTATTCCCGGTGCTAGTGCGCTTGTGGCTAAAGATCCAAGCACTCCCGCAATGCCCGAGCTGACTCAAGAAGAATCAAAAGATGTTCTCGGGATTGAAAAATCAAAAGATCGAAACGCTCGACAAGAAGCGATCAATAAGCGAGGGCGCCTCTTCTCTCCAGAAGAAGTTACCGCCGCGGAAAAGGAAACCGTTGATGAAGAAGGTCTTGTCGAAGGCGCAGATTTTACGAATCGTCGAGAGCAGTGGAGACTAGAGCGAGCCGAGAAAAAGCCAACAGATTCCCTCTCCGCTATCGAGGAAAGACTGAAGATTCGTCGTAGATAGCCAGCAGGAAAAGAGATAATGAGTAACGACGAG
>CAYGNZ010000035.1:3871-8426 GCA_964351345.1 uncultured Bdellovibrionales bacterium
CTACTGAACTTGTGTTTATTAGGCTTACTGTTTGTGGTGACCGTGGTGGTATCAAATTGGGTACCAGCGTTAGTGGTTCCTGGAAGCCTCTTTTCCCTAGGGGATACGACCTACTACCTTCACCTTCCTATTCTTGTGCTCCTGCCTGGAGCGATGCTGGGTAAGATCTTAATTAATATCTATGACGCAAAATACATCATCGATGAGCGAGGTGTTGAAGCGCAAATAGGTCTCGTATCGCTTAATCTTCGTCAGCCTCGTTTACGCTGGGAAGATATTCGCGGCGTTGAGCCAAACCAGACTATCTGGGAACGTCTGCTCGGCATTGGGAGCGTGCTTGTGGGGAGTGCGATGACTCAAGATGTGGAAATCGTAATGAGTGGTGTGGCCAATCCTCGCGCCGTACAGCTACTCATTGGCGGAGAAAGAGACCGGCGATTACGAGAATTACAAGCAAGTAATAGCGGTCTACTGAAGCAAGCCAGCACTTCGGACTGATATGTGTAGGGGAATATGCGCGGGCCTATTCCCTGACATAAGGCGTAAGTCTTCGAAATAACAGCAATTATGCCTTAAACACGTTTTTTACTTCTAGTTCTCGCTTAGCCTACGGGGCCTCAGCTAGACTTAAAGAGTAGAAAACAAAAGGATTAAACTATCCGGGCTGCAATCAAAGGGGGATTGCGCGGGTCAAGGTTGAAACAGGTTGTGTAGGGGGTTTCGTGCGAAAGGGAAAGCAAATTGTCAGTCTACTGGCCGTGGCGGCCTGCTACGCTACTCTCTGTGGCTCGGAATGTTTTGCGAGCGATCCAAGTGAATCAAGCAACACTGCGGTAGAGAGTAAAGTTCTCGAAGAGGAGCGTCGTCAAACAAAGGCCCTGCTTGAGCGGCTCGCGGCAAACGCGGCGAACGCAGTTGAGAATCCTTCCGCTGCGCAAGATTCAACTCTTCTTAAAAAGCTGCAAGCGTCGGAAAAAGCACAGCGTCAATTACAATTTCAACAAGAAAGTTTCATCAGCGAGATTCTTCGTCTCAAAACAAAAATTCGCGAACTCGAAGCCCAGTCTCCTGAAGCAGAGGAAGAAGCGAGCAAGAAACGCGAAGAGGACTTACTCGAACAACTTCGTTTAGAGCGAGTTCGCGCCGAGAAATACAAGCGAAGCGCTGGCGATACCGAACAACAGTTTCATGAAATTCAGCGTGCTGAACGCAAAGCGAAAGACCTCGCGGGTGCACTCGATCAAAACCGTTTAATTATGAACAAGCGAGAGAAGAAAATTGCTGAGTTAGAAGCAAGAATTAACGAGCTTCAGCAAGGCGGAGTGAAGAACGCTGAACTACGCGATTCGCTCATCAAGGCACGACAAGCGGCGCAGCGTTTTGAAGTGCAGCTTGAGCAGCGAAAGCATCTCGAGACAGATAACAACTTCCTACGGGAAGAGCTCGCGAAGATCAAAGCAGAGGCGAAATCAAGTAGCAACAAAAAGGCGAACATTAATCTTCTCGAAAAGAAGGTTGAGGAGAGTAACGCAGTCATTGCTGAACTCCGAGCTCAAAAACAAGCGTTGGAGGCACATCTTTCAACGCAAGGTCACGATGTTGCAACAGTGAAACGCCTTGCTGAAAAGGTGAAAACCTTGGAGCGTTCAATCGAAGAGAAAGACAAGGTGATTGCAACTACCACAGGACTTGGAAGTAACATTAAAAAGTTGCAACAAGAAATCGCTGCAGCGAAGCAAGAGACGCTAAAAGTCGCAACGCAAAGAGATAATCTCAAAGAAGAACTTGCAGAACGAAATGCCTTACTTGATAAGCACCGTCAGGCGCTGCTTCATGTGAAAGAGAAAATTGACTCACATGACTCTGTGCTCCATGAAAAGGAAGAGGAGCTCCTTGCAACGAAACGTCAGCTCAGCAAGACGATCGAAGAAACGCGAATTTGCAGCCTCTCAAAAGAAGAGATCAGCAAAGAGATCGAGCAGCTACCAAATATTGCGGCGGAATTGAACGAGACAAAAGAGCGTCTTGCCGCAGCCAATAGCAGTGTAAAGCAATGCGCGAGTGACCTTGACTCCTCACGGCAATTGCTTTCAAAACTTAGCGAGCTGGAGAAAGACCTCATTGCCGCGAAGAATGAGCTGATGCTGAAAGACACCGAAATCTCTCTCTTGTCTAAGGCTGGGGGTGAGGTTAAAGGAGAGGCGAAACAGCTTCTTGCGAAAGTCAAAGAACAGCAGGACCAACTACAAGCAAGTGGCAGAGCGAGACTCGCGTCAAACTCTGCAGCGAAGCAACAGAATACTCCTCGCGCTGATGTAATGCTTGTTGAGGTGACTGGTAAGAAGGTGAATCTTCGCAGCGGGCCTGGTGAAGAGCATTCTGCGGTGATGCAGATTAATCAGGGAATAAAGCTAACGGTAGAAGATCGTCAAGGTGATTGGTATCGAGTATTCACACCAACCGCCGGTCGAGCCTACATCCATCGCGACTTCGTAAAAGTAATTGATGATGGTACCGTGCGTCCAGCAACACCTGCGGTATCGACCGCTCGTAGTGCGCGCGCGCCTCAAAAGGCTGTTCGAACCGCGAACGAGGGACAGATGGTATCGTTTGGAGCCGTAAAGATTGGTGGAAGAACGCCAGAGGCAAAGGATCCTGAATCACGCGCGGTGCAGCGTTTACGCTCAGCGCTACGGCAGCAGGCACAATAGTGATGAACCGGAAGTGTCTCATTGGCATATCTGCTCTTGCGCTCACGATCTTCTGCTTCATCGAGTCAAATGCCAACGCTGAGTCTGCCACAATTCTGAGCAAAGCAGTTGCACCTCCAATAGTATTTCCTCTCATGGCGCCACGTATTTCAAGCAAATATGGGCCACGAAAACATCCAATTCGTAAAGCGCAACGTCATCACAATGGCATTGATCTGGCCGCTCCACGAAATGCGCATGTGCGGGCAGTAACCGGAGGTGTTGTGGTCTTTGCTGATACCTACTCGGGCTTCGGTAAGCTCGTTACCATTCGCCATCCCAATGGATACGTCTCTCTCTACGGTCATTTGCGAGATATTCGCGTGGAGACGGGGGAACGAGTCGCCGCTGGTGAGATAATTGGCAGAGTAGGAAGCACGGGGCTTGCCACCGGTCCGCATCTTCATTTTGAGTGGCGTAGGAACGGAAAATCCATCGACCCACTCAAAGTATTTCCTGACCTTGCTGCTGAAGCTGACGGATAATTCCCTAAAGCAGCACCATCTTTTTCCGCTGACCTTTGTCTTATGGGCTCTCAAGAGAGATTTGAGAATGAATCTGTAGCAAGCTGCAAAAATTCATAGCCCCAAACCAAAACGGTAGGTAACTGTAATCATTTGATTCTGCTCAAATTCTGCTTAACGAGGCGGGATTATAGTGGTATCCTTTTGGTAGCCTTTTGAATCTAAATCTGACGAAAACATTACTGATATCAAATGTGTAGCCTTACACGAGATTTTTAGTGGGTGCTGGACCAGTGAACGGTTTGAAAGGAAAACCTCGTCCGAAACAGAACGGCATTGCTTCAGTCTGCGAGGCCGATGAGGCCGGTGCGGTACTTTTGGAGTGGGCGATTGTCGCCGTCGGAATGCTTATCGGTCTTCTCGTCGTTTTTGATACTGGCAATGCCCTCTACACCTACATGATGATGGCACATGTTGCTTCAGAAGGGGCGCGAACTGGCGGGAAAGTACCTGAGTTGGAAGAGCCCGGAGTCTTTACCGATGTCGATTTGAGCGCAACAGCTGCTCAAATTGGAGAATGCGAAAAGGGTGAGCCTAGTGCACTTGCGTGCGGACATTTTCTAATGGCGAGCAGGATGAGGCTAATGACCACTACCTTACCAATTGGTGTTGATCCAGCGACTGTCTCATTCAGCTCGCAACTGTTTCCAGCGGGCGGAGCAGCCGGTGCCGAGAACGGTACTGTGAGAGTAGAAGTATCAGTGCCGTTTGATGGTGTGATTGTGGATTTACCAATTCGGGCCAGTAGGCAAGCGCCCTATCTATTCCGTAGTTAGCAGTATGGACTATCTGAACGCCGATTCTTATCGGGAATCTCCGAGAGTAACTCTCAAAGGAGAAGCTGGTGCAGCAATGCTTGAAGCAGCGCTCGTGATCAGCACCTTTCTGTTTGCCTTGCTCGTTTTCATTGATGTCTGCCGGTATTTCACTGCCAGGACCTTAATGCTCAAGGCGGTGGATGATGCAGCGACACTGGCCGCGGTCGCCACGAACTTCGATCTTGATACTCTTTCAATCAGTGACCCCGCACCAGTGTTAACCTCAACATATCAAGACTTTTCAGCAGCGAGAGAAAGAATTTTGGCGCAAGCAGTTGCTCTACCTGAGAGTACGTTCGTAGGTGCACCAGGCTCAAGCGAGATGATTAGGTTTGAGCAATACGTTATTCGCGATGAATTGTACCCCACAGGTGGCGGTGCGTTTTCGTTCTCTTCTCCTGCAACCCCGGTAGTAACTGCACTAGTCTTACTCCCGTGCGCGATCGCGATACGCCGAGACAAA
>CAYGNZ010000035.1:8436-15095 GCA_964351345.1 uncultured Bdellovibrionales bacterium
GGTCGCGCGAGCACGCGGGCGAGATCGCAGCCGGGGAGAGAGCGCGATACGCCGAGACAAAAACGGTGTCGATACCTGGGTGCACCATCCAGTGCGCTGTTCGCCCCAGGCCGCAGCAGATGGTTGTGCAGCACCGAACTACACGCCTCGATATATCTATGAGCGCATGAACGGCATGCTCGATACCATGCCGATATACGTTGAGTTGAGTGCATCTTTTGAGCCTTTCGTACCCTTTCTTGACGCTTTTCCCATTCGCGTATCGGGAATGGCCTGGCGCGACCAGCCAGCAAAAAGCGGATTTAGTGAAGGAGCACAAAGTCCTACCAGCGGACCAGTTCCCATCACCAATCCCGGTGGTGGAACCACGATTTGCCCGCCGGGGGTCGCTCAGAGCCCGGCGAGCTGTCCTGGCGGTCCTGTATGCCATAATGGTTGTGTTTGTGTTTCCTGCGGAGGCGCCTAAGTGATGAAATCTAGCCTACTGGTTTGCATAGACAAGGAATGTGGTCAGGGACACGAAGAGTCAGGTGCTATTTTAGTTTTCCTCGCCATTGCCTTGCTTGCAATTGTAGGTCTGTTAGCGCTTGCAATTGATAGTGGCAGATTAGCAAGTTCAGACAGCGAGCAGACAAGAACTGCTGAAGCAACTGCAATGGCTGCTCTGCAAGCCTTTCGCGAAGCGAGTGGGAGTTATGATGCGCGCCTGGCTGTGGCAATTGCTCGAGCCGAGGAGGTTGCGGGGTTGAGCGCGAATGCCTTGATGGGACGTCCCGGAGAATCACAAGTGAGCGGCGGTGAGTTAGCCAGCAACGCTGCCGGAGAAGTGAAAGCTGGAACCTATTTCTTCCGAGAGCCCGCGGAAACCTGTGCCAGTTTTAATCCCGCAAATAACGATGCGAACGGTTGTCCTTGCTCAGGGTCTGTTTCAAACGCACCCTGCTTGCGCGAAAGACTTGCAAGTGACACCGAAGCCACGGGTTTCGAAGTGACGCTACAAACAAGAACAGGTTCGCCGATCGGAAACTTTTGTGGCAGTGTGATTGGCCAGAAAGACATTTCGCTTTCAAATCGTGGTCGAGCTGCCATGGTGCCTCGAAACGGAGTGTTTGCGGTAGACCTCTCAAGTAGCGTCTGCGGTGACACCCATATAGATCCCAATAGAGCAGGTCCTGGAGGAGGGAGCTACTGCGCTTACCGAGTGCTCGGTACTGATCCTCCAAATCCTAGTGTGCAAAACCCTCCTTGTGGTGTGGGCGCACCGCCACTTGATAATCCCTGCCTCGTCAACGGTCTCTGTCGTTTTCAGGATTCCCCTCGCGAAGATATCGACGAGACCGTGTCGGGATATCAGGCCGCGCCAAATGATCTGCAACGTCTCTCTTGGGAGTCACTGGGCGATGTGCGAGGGGCCAACCCCACTGTACCGACTGTTCACTACAAAGATGATTTCCGCTGTTATCAACTTGATACCAACGGCGATGGGATCGATGAGACCTATCTTATCGACGCTTTCCGCGACCCATTGGCGGGCTATCTCGGACCCGAACCACTCACAAGTATTCTTTCGGGTATCAACGTCGCGGCACAAATCGTAGATGACGAAGCAATTGCGGGCGATAAAATAGCAGTGTTCGGTTTCGATAAGCGCTCTGACATTCCGCAGCGAGAGATAGGAGAGTCTTATCCGCCCGCGAGCGGAACCAAACCAGGCAATGCCAACTTGCAGCGTATTCTGGATATGACTGACGTGACAAATCCCTCGTCTTTTGACCTGCGCATCGCAAATCACTTCTTCTTCCCTCGGCCCGGAGCCCATACCGATTTGCCGGAAGCGGTCATGAAAGGTTCAGCCGTGCTTCGAGATTTATCAAATTTTTCCACCGCGCAGAATTACGTTGCCATGTTCACCGATGGCCTTAATACCTGCCATCACAATGGACCGAGTCCCAATTGGTGGGAGTTTCTTAGAAACACCAGCCCGGTTTCACTACAAAATGATAACTGTCGTATTGGCCCGGACCCTGATCCCGGAATTAACTTTTGTAGTTGGCAATGGAGCGCCAATAAAAGTTGGAATAACCACGACAATGGTATGCGAGAGGCAGCGTCTTTGGTCTCAGGAGACCATCCCTTCGATGACAATGGTCATCTAGGAAGGATGCAAGATCTCGGGTACCCCACCTATGTAAATCTCGGCATCACTTTCCATGTCGCAGCTTTTGGAGATCTCAGTCAACCGCACACTATTCTTCGTCGTGCTTCCAGTGGCAGCGGATGTATGGATGACCGAAGTGCAAGGAGGGAAGGCAAGGATTTCGTCCAGCCGATGCGTGGACCATCGGGATGGCCCTATCCGTACACCACGAATCGCCTCTGCTACGAAACCACGTATGGTGACGGACCAGCGTTTGGTAATTTAAGATGTCAGTACACCGGGCACATGGACTATCTCTACAACTACATGGTGGTTCCTACGGGCGGCTACTTTGTCCCCGTTCGTCCTCCCTGCGATATCGCAGACGTGAGAAACTCTGGACTAATTCCCGGTTTTACCTCTGGGCAGTGCACGGCAGGAATTCTGGAGGATTTGGTAAATACCATTTGTGATACTGCGGCACCGGGTGAGCTGGTAAAAGACCCCTCGCTTGCCGCGGCAAATATCGCTGCGACGGATACTGGAATCGAATACACTTCCTGTAGCCCTCCGGACCCAACCGTGGCACAAGTGCCGGCCGGGGACCCTGAAAAAGGACATCGCCTCCGATGCGACCTTAGTTGTCAAACGGCTACCGACCAAATCCAAGGTTTCGTTCAAAGCATCTATCGGCAAAATCCGTACGTGCGAGTTGAATAGCGTCTACTAATTCGAGCCTACTCTGAACGTGCGAACTCCTGAATTTTTGGACGCAGGGCGCTTGCGACAACCTGATTTCCACCGGCGGTAAAGTGATTCCCGTCGGGATGATAGAGTTCCGTCACAGGCTTATTCGAGCGTCTCAGCGCCTCTCTTGCATCTAGCACCGCGAATTTATTTTCTCTTAGCACGTCTAGCACCTCTTGATACTGATCCGGAAAAAGCTTGCGGAAACGGGAGGGCTGTACGTCCTCTTGAGAGGGAATGAGCAATAGCAGGAGAGCGGTGTTTCTCTGCTTAAGAAAATCGCTAAATTCCGATACTAGTTCGAGAAGCAAAGCTTGATTAGGAAAATCTGGATTTGTTTTTTCTTGCAAGGCAGTGAGCTTGCGAAGCAGATAATACGCGCTATTTGTCAAAGGCAATTGACCGAAAAATTGAAATCCCGAGAACCTGGAATAAAAAGAATCAGAATCTTGAAGCGCTCTCAAAAGGCTATCGTTCTGCAGGAGGGTATGTTGCTGAGCTAAGTCGGGAGGAGAAAGTAAGGTAAGGGAGCCTCCCTCTCTGATATAGCGTGGTTTGAAATAAGGCATATTCTCTTCGGCAGGATAGCGAAAAGGCAAGTAGCGGTTGCTAAGACCCGCGCCAGGGTCTGCAGAAAGACCGAGCACTACAACCGCAGGAGCAAGTGAATTGTGCTGCGTTTTAAAGCTCAAAATACTTTGGTCAACCTCATAGAGCATGGTGCCGAAGTTTCGTGTTTTCAGTTCTGGCGTTTGGACATAACTTGAAATCGTCTCGTTGTTTGCGACATGAGTTCCACCGTTGACCAGAGAACTGCCGAGGAACACGACATCTGCCTTAGGATCTGGCGAGATATTGTCCGTGGTACTTGTTGAAGCAGGCCTGCTACCGTCACTGGCGACTGACCAACTACCAAACGATGCGCCGGGTCTATTCCTCCAACCGACTTGCGCATCATACTCCAGAAAAGAAGCGGAGTTCTCAGTGAATTCGACAAAATTGTGCTCTGCCGTTTCGCTCAAATACCACTGGAGGTATTGGTGAAGTGGCAGTACCTGAGGAAGTACGATGACCGCGAATAATTCAGCGAGAAGCCAAAGGGTAACCGTAGCGCAAAGTACAGGCGCTTTACTGGGTAGCTCCTTCAGCAATGCGATATATGAAACACGACTCACGCTAATATACTGCTCCCACTTTAAAGTACGGCTTTTTTGAACCTTCCGTCGAGCAGTGTATTTGTTTCCCGCTACGCTCGGCAATACTCATCTTTTTCTCTCGACCAAAGGCCGAAATTTATTCTGGGCTCAGTATACTCCTAAAAAGCAAAGTAAATAAAAGGGTTCACGTCGGGCGAATAGGTGCGGTAGAGCAGCACAATCATGAGCACATACACCGCAGCTCGCAAGAGTATTGGATAGCGTTGCTCGAAGTTTTCATCTTTCGCCAAAAAGTAGCCGTAGCCGTGGTCAATCGCGAATGCAATAAACGCGGTACTAATGTGAATCGACAGGCCAATTGACTGTTCACCATCGCTTCCAAGCAGGCCCAAAGCATACACCCACGCAGTTGCAAAATCGCTGGCGCGAAAAAGCAGCCAGGCAAAAATAACGCAGCTTTGCGTGAGAACAAGCGCCGCGAGTCTGCCAAGCGTACCGCTGCCAAAACTGCGTCCTGAGGCACGAAATAACTGGAACACCGCAATGAACACTCCGTGCACCAGACCCCAAGCGACAAAGGTCCAGGCCGCGCCATGCCAAAGTCCACTGATAAACGTCGTTGCGGCAAGATTACGAATAGTCGCAATTCGCGAACCGCGATTTCCTCCCAGAGGAATGTACACGTAGTCCCGGAAGAATCGGGACATTGTCATGTGCCATTTCTGCCAAAACTCCGACATGTTTCGAGCAAGATAGGGAAAGGCAAAGTTCTCCGGTATCTCAAATCCTAAAATTCCCGCAGAGCCAATCGCCATACTAGAGTATCCAGAAAAATCTGCGTAAATTTGCACGGTATAGCCGAGCAAGGCGAGCCAAAGAGTGGGCGAGTCGTATGCAGTAGGATTTGCAAAAACGGGATCAACGAGCAGCACTCCCAGCGAGTCAGCGATAAATATCTTCTTAAAATAGCCTTGGAGAAAACGCAGGAGCCCCGCTTGGAATTTCTCCGCAGTGAACTGACGTTCTTGCTCTAGCTGATACAAGAACTCTTTTGCTCGTACAATTGGACCCGCAACAAGCTGAGGGAAAAAAGCAACGAAACATGCGAAGCTCGTTAAAGAAGAGGTCGGTGTGAGTACGCGTCGATAAATGTCTAGAGAATAGCTTAATGTCTGAAAGGTGTAGAATGAAATTCCAACCGGAAGAGTAATGTCCAGCGTGGTTTGAGAGACTTCAAAGCCCAACGTATTGGCAAGTGTTGCGAAGGACTCCGCGAAGAAATTGAAATATTTAAAATATCCAAGAATTCCCAAATTCACGCCGACGCTTAGCAACAGCCAAGCTTTGCGCTCAAGCGGCTTCTCGCTACGGTGAATTGAAAGTCCGGTGATGTAATCTACAAATGTTGAAACGATAATCAGACTGAGAAATCGCCAATCCCAACAGGCATAAAAGTAATAGCTTGCAAGCAGCAGTAGAACGTTCTGCGATCGCCGAGGGAGCTTCCAGTAGAGCAGGAAGACGAAGGTCAGAAAGCCGAGGTATTGTAGAGATGAAAAAATCATCGACAAGCACGATGCGAAACAAGGATGAAGAACTTTTTTAGTTTACTCCTGTTTACAACCATTCACTAGCCGGAGGCTAGGAATATTCGATTTTGTAGCTTATAGTCAGCGAAACGAGCTGATAAGAAACTCTTGAATGCTCGGAGAAAGTAAGGGGCTGAGGTAAAAATGACTCCACGAAGAATAGTCTGCTTCGGAGCAAGCACGATCTATGGAAGTATCGACGAAGAACTAGGGGGCGTGGTGAACCGCCTTCGTTTCTGGTCTGAGGCTCAGGATCCGCGCAATCGAGTCTACAATCTCGGTATTTGGGGCGAGCAAACAAAAAGCCTGATTAGTAGACTCACGGCTGAAGCTGAAATCCGAAGACCGGATTTAGTCATTATCTATCCAGGATTTAACGACTGCCGCCGCATCGGTTCTCGCGATTCGGTGAATGTAGTCTCTCTCAAAGAGTTTAAACAACTGATGCTAGAGTTAATTCGGCTAGCCCAGACCCAGGCTCCAACCCTGATGCTTACTGGTTATCCCTTCGATGAATCCCGCACCGCCCCCATCGCAGGCACCACCGCCTACTATTTGTTTGAAGACGCCGAGAAGTATTCAGCCACGCTTGTTGAGGCAGCCGCTGAGCAAGGCGCTGATGTGATAGATTTTTTCTCAGAGCTAAAAAACAGAGACTTATCGGATTTACTCTCTGCTGATGGCTTGCACGGAAACGCTAAGTGCCATCAACTACTTTTCGAGCGAATTAAGGAGTATCTAAGCAGCAAATAGCTACTGCCTAAGCGATGAACATCGAATACAAAAAAGCCGACACTCGGGCCGAATACACCGACGCCTTACGCCTAAGGGTAGAGGTGTTCATCATCGAACAAGGCTGCCAACCTGGCTGGGAGCCGGATGAAGAGGACGCTACGGCTCAACACTACATCGCGATACAAGACAATTCCGTCATCGCCACCGCCCGAGCAAGGCAGACCGCACCGGCGGAATTCAAAATAGAACGAGTCGTCACAAGAAAAGATCTAAGAAAAAAGGGAATCGGTGGTC
>CAYGNZ010000036.1:0-2597 GCA_964351345.1 uncultured Bdellovibrionales bacterium
CTCGACATTCACGCCAAATTTACGAAACACTTGGTCAAAGAGACGAAAGGTGCAGCCATAGACATTCTCTTCGGCGAGCACCAAATCTCCGCTTTTGAGACTGGAAACAACGGCGGTAATCGCGGCAACGCCACTAGAGAATGACGTAGCAAACTCCGCATTCTCAAGACTCGCTAAGGCTTGCTCCACATTGGTGAAATTTGGATTTCCGGAGCGAGTGTAATCAAAGCCGGCTTCGTTGCCCGAGCGAAATGTCGAGGTGAGATAGACCGGTGGAGTCACCGCACCTGATTCACCAGAGAAGCCATTTCCCCGATGTATTGCTTTGGTTTCAAAACTCCAGGCTTCTTCACCTGTCTCCACCACGCGTGAGTCATCAAGCTGCACCACATTACTCAACGAATTTCTATTTTTTTCTTCGCTCATTGTCCTGCTCCTAGTCGACAGATGAAAGTGCATGATCAAGATCGGCGAGAATATCCTCTACGCCTTCAATTCCCACAGAGAGTCGAACAAGCCCGTCGCTTAATCCGCGGGCAATTCGCTGTTCTCGTGGAACATCGACATGCGTCATTGATGCCGGATGAGTGATCATTGTCTCTACCGCACCAAGGCTCTCGGCAAGAGAGCACAGGGAGACAGAATTCATTAGTCGGATGCCTGCCTCATACCCACCTTTGAGTTCAAAGGAGATCATGCCGCCAAAGCCCTTCTGCTGCTGCGCTGCAATCGCGTGCTGAGGGTGGGACTGAAGGCCGGGATAGAGCACTCGACTTACTTTTGGGCTTGCCTCTAAAAACTCGGCAACCACTTGCCCCGATTGCGAATGTCGCTCCATGCGCAGTGGTAGTGTCTTTAGTCCACTCAACGTAAGCCAACAGTCAAACGGGCTAGAGACCGCACCGACACTTTTCTGCACAAACTTCAGCTCTTTGTACAACTCCTCGTTCGAGGTAATGCAAGCTCCTCCAATTACCTGATTGTGACCGCTGAGATATTTCGTGGTCGAGTGCACCACGATGTCAGCGCCGAATTCCAAGGGACGCAGCAAACACGGAGTAGCAAAGGTTGAATCAACCGCGAGCAATAAGTTATGACTCTTGGCAATTTCGCCGACCGCCTCTAAATCTGTAATCTGCAACAAGGGATTGGTTGGAGTCTCAATCCAAATCATTTTTGTTGCAGGCGTAATCTCAGCAAGAAAGTTTCGTGGGTCACTTGCATCAACATAGGTCACCCGGATTCCACTCTTGGAGAGGATGCGATCAAAGAGTCGTGAAACACCGCCGTACACGTCATTAACGGATATCACGTGATCTCCACTGGAGAGCAATCGTAAGACGGCATCAACTGCCGACATTCCTGAGGCGAAACTCACTCCGTAGGCACCTCCTTCAATCGCTGCGAGATTCTCTTCTAAAGCCGCACGAGTTGGATTTGACGAACGGGAGTAGTCAAAACCCTTATCTTTGCCGATTTCATCGAGCACAAATGTCGCGGTTTGATAAATTGGCGGTAAAATTGAGCCGGTGGTGGGGTCAGTGTTTCTTCCGGCGTGTACTGCAAGCGTGTCTAAGGACTTCGATTCCTTACTCATTGTTATTCCTCTAGATTTTTAAATAAGTGCTGCTCTATTTCCGCGCCCTGCTGTTATGCTGCTACTGGAGAAGCGGTGACGGCTGGGGGGTGTTTATTTGGAGGAGGCTGGCGAAGTGCTTAGCAAAGCGCCCCGACAGCCTTGCTCATCAAGCCAGGCGAGCCTGGCAAACCTCTTCCCTGAGCGAGGGCGGGCCCGAGGGGAAATATCCGGCGAGGAAAGATTAAGATACTATTTAAGTGGCAATTCATCCGTGCTAATGTAGCAGGGTCCGAATTACAGTCAAGATAAAAACTAGTGGTTTCAGGATGATAGCCTGTCGGACTCGGACTTTTCGGCCAGCAAAATGCCGAAATTCGGAACTCGATGCAAGCCAAGTGGAGAATCTCTGTATTGGCATCTAGTTCAAAGCCATAATTCGGAAACTAGTTAAAAAGAAAAATTTTTTGGCCCTCTCTCTGGGCGCAGCAGATGCCGGGATAGGCTTCTACCGGAATAACTTTTCGGGCAAGGCAATTTAGAACGAAAATGAAGATTGGAATATTCTTCCCCCACTCAAACGCAGAGAACAGTGGCAACCGCGTCACGGCAAGGCGTTGGGCTTCGATTCTAGAGCGTCTTGGTCACGAAGTACTGCAAAGCAATACCACGCCCAGCGCTCCACTCGATCTCTTTATCTGTCTGCATGCGCTAAAAACGGCTGAGATCGCAAACTACGTTCGGGCGGAATATCCTGAGAGCCCCCTGGTGGTGGCGATTACAGGAACCGATGTCCGCGCAGACGAATCAACGAAGAAAAATGCGTTTGAGCAGCTCCAACACGCTGATGCGATAATTTGCCTTAATCCGAAAACGATTGAAGAGCTCCCTGAAGCGCTGCGACTAAAAGCGTTTCACATCCCCCAATCTGCAGTAGCTCGCAGCGCGAAAAATACTACGGCAGAGTCAGAGCATTTCACTGTGCTTGTTGCCGGGCATCTTCGAGAAGAAAAAGACCCTC
>CAYGNZ010000036.1:2607-6256 GCA_964351345.1 uncultured Bdellovibrionales bacterium
ACGAGCGGCTTACGCCAGTCGCCTGCTACCTGAAGAATCTCGACTGCAAATTCGACACTTTGGCGGCACGCTTGATCAGGAACTTGAAGCTTCGGCGAAAAAAGAAAGCTCAACAAACCCTCGCTATTCTTGGCTGGCCGAAATACCGCACGATCAACTACTAGAAGAACTTCAGCGCGCAGATTTAGTCGTGCAGTCATCGCGAGTGGATGAAGCACCCTCCTTGCTGTCTGAAGCGATAGTTGCCGGTAGGCCGTTACTGATAAGCGGGATACCTGGACTCACCGGAGTGCTTGGAGAAGAGTATCCCGGTATTTTCCCAGTTGAAGATACGGAGTCTCTGGCAGGCCTTCTCCACAAAGCAGAAACTGACTCAGAGTGGCTGAATTCGCTAAGAACCCATGTCACCTCAATGCAACAAGGTTTCTCTCCTGAGGCCGAGCAAAACGCCTGGATAGGCCTACTGAACGCACTCAGTGCTGCGAATTCCTAGCATTAATTAAACTCATAGCTCATTGGAGAAATCCACAGTTGAAAGCATGGATACTTCCTGCAAAAACTAGGAACACAGTTCTTTCTTCCGCGGTACTTCTCTCTTTGGGAAAACAGTTCAAACTCCCTTTCGCGAGCGTCATCCTCACGAGCGCGAAAGGAGTGTTAGTATTCAAAAAGGATTTCTCTGACCCCTAATTCTGGAGCTACACATGGCAGTTCAACAGTCCAGCACGAGTAACGAAGGGATGGCCGAAAGACTCGAAATGAGCCTCTCCGAAATTGGCCTCAGTGTACGCACCTGCAACACTCTGGAGGCAAAGGGAGTGTTCACCGTCAACGACTTGCTTCACTGCACGCGTGAGGATCTGCTCGCCATCAGCAACTTCGGCGAGAAGACTCTTGAAGAAGTCTTCAAATGCCTCGAGGACATCGGCTTTGTCCGCCGAGGTCACACTGCAAACGCTGCCCAGGCCGCCTAGTAGACAATGACCGAAACGTGCCAATCGAGAAGCCTGACCAAAGGGGTGATACTGTTCGGATCACAGGTTTTGGCAAGGATTGCTAGCACCCCTTTTTATTCTAATCACTCTCACGGTCAGACAATGCCTGCGGAAAGACTACAAACCGCGAAGTGCGTTGATGTAGTCAACGGGCACGCCTTGGATTACCTGACGAAAGCCGCCAATGTTTTCATACACGGGGCCTCGCGGAAGGGGACAATCCTTGTTGGTATCTCGTCGATCGCTCGCTGCAAAAAGTATTGAAAGGGGAAATCGTTTGCTCGGGCCAAAATCCTCTTTTGCCGCTTCAAAGTTTGGATATTGCAGGCGAAGCACATGAACAGTTTGTCCTTCCTTCTTAAGGGTGGCGAGCATTTTGGGTAGCTCTGCCTCAAGCTTTCGGCTTTCTTCGCTTAGGGTCGGCACGCTTGCGAATAGTAAAATCTGCTGTTCGGGATGAGCAGTAATGTAGTTTCTCACTCGTATCGCATCAGCCGAGAGACTTGCGCGTTTCTCCGACTCCGAGGTTATACCTGTGCGCGAGCTTCGCGGTAAGCTCAATTCAGAGAGGTCCTCCCCAGTCGCGATGCTGGGTTTCCCAGAGGGATCAAGTGAAGCAGTGACACCCGTCGATGTCTGCTTAGGACTAACCATTGTTGTATTCGCACCAATCGGTTTTTGAGGATTCCTTTTTAGTTATTACGCAGGGTTCAAGGAGAGGTGACTTTTACTAAAAACCGCTGAAACTAGGTTGCTGAGCTTCTAGGAGGTAAAAAGAAACCGATAAATGGTCTCGGCTTTCCACGCTGTTCAAGCCGCCTGCCCGGACCACTTGGCATTTTGCCCTTGTTAAAGGCGTTTTTAGACTTTTGAAGTTGAAAAGTGTAGCCTTTTCAACGCCTGGATATTTGAGTTTCCCCTCTTAGTAGTAGAATTTTAGTTCTCTCTTTTCTCTTCAGAGACCAGAGAGAACCACCCCCAGAGGTTCAGTCTTAACTGAGAGAGTGCGTCGCTGCGGAGCCTAAACCCCGCAGTGGGCTTCGCGGCGACGTATCTCTGTTTATTTAAGACTCAAGGAGGTTCTCATGTCTTCTTCCGCCGGTGTTTCGTCCACACTCAGCCCACTGAGCGCGGAGCAACTACAACCAACCGCGTTTTCCTCCGGCTCAGGTGACTCCACGCTAGCCACCATGGGGCAGCCGGTGGTGATGCTCACCTACGGCGCAACACCGCTAGGAACGGTAAGCTCAACAAAGCTCGCCTGCTTCTCGGTGGCGAATTTGCTGCGAGTGGTGAATCGACCCGGCAAAAAGGATGATGAACTGGAATTTGTCCTCGTCGATCTGCCGAACAGACCAAAGCCATACTCACTAGATAGTCTCGCCAAATCCGGCAACGGACTTATTGATCAGCCGCTCTGTATCGCAAACTTCACTCACAAAAAATCGCGTCGACTGAATCGAGTGGAGATGCAGTATCCCTCGGGAGACTTGCCGCAGATACGAGAGGGACGGCTGATCGGATGGGTTACCACGAGTAAGCAGGACCATCCGACCGGCTACGAAGAGGAAATTCCTCCACTCACCCTGATTCCGACCCTGGCGGTCTATGAGCAAACGATTCAGCTCACGCTCGTGGGACCTCGTTGCCGCTTCCACGGACGAGTCGAAATCCCTAAGGCAAATGGCAAACCGCGAGTTACGGGAATGCCGGGGGATAGTCTCACACTGCGCTACGTCTTCCCCGAGCAATCGCGACAGTTTGTCTATCCGATTTGCCCCTCACAGCAGGCATACACCGTGCCGGGCATTCCTTGGTCTGTGCTCTGCTCCTGCACGCATGAATTACCACTGGAGGATATCGATCCGCAGAAGATGCTGTTCTAAACGGCAAGTAGGTTGTGAGAGTCACCGATTCCCGGCGACTCATAGGTCTCCGGGGTGGCTCTCACAACTTTTTTTGGCTAGCACGATAACAATTTTTCTCTAGCCTGCGATATGTCTGCAAAAGATTGAGAGAAGAGAGAGGCTGGCCTTCTGGAGCAAGGTGCTCACAGAAGGCCATGAAAGAACCTCTCGTAGAACGTCTAGCGACTATCGCTGACTTTGCGTAGATACTCACGGTAGCGATCTCGCTTTGGTTTATCAGTGTGCTTCCAAAGCTGTCCGTGTTGGCCGCCGAGCACGAGTTTGCCATTTTGCTCGCGCAATTGAGCTGCCGGAGGAAGATCTTCTTGCTCGAGAATGGTGAGCACGAAATCCTCTGGTTTCAGTTCCTCGTGATCTTGACACGTCACCACCAAGGTCGCGGCGTATTCATTCTCATCAATCGCTGCTCGAAATGCTTCGAGCACCTTGATGCGTAACGCTCGCTCAGGAAGCAGATGAAGGCCATCGACAACCATGACGCGCGGAATGAAGGTATCTCGTTCGGGCGCACGGACGTGAAGACTGGCAATCTGAAGCGCATAAAAGAGCAAGCGCTGCTGCGTTGCATCGAGATAGTTCTCGCGGTAGTTCAGCAAAAGATTTGCACCACTGTAGTCAGGGCTATTCTCATCATCGATTTCTTCAAGCAGCCCGACTACTCGGAGGTACTCTCGAATATCTGCGTTTGAAACATCTCGGTTCAGATAAGAACGAAACAGTTCAGCG
>CAYGNZ010000036.1:6283-7977 GCA_964351345.1 uncultured Bdellovibrionales bacterium
TCGATCCGTTTGATCGAAGCTCCGCCGCACTACGCGCTCCGTAACGAAGTTCTCCGGCGGTAGGGAGCAGTTTTCCGGCCACGAGCTGTGCCAGCTCACTTTTGCCAGAACAACGTCGACCAACAACTCTCAGCACCCTCGCCATGGATACGGTCGCAGGAATGAGAATTTCAACTGGAGCCCGCAGCAGTAAGGGATGATACGGCTTGCCGTAGTGAAAGAAGCCAAATCGCAATTCTCAAGTTCCCTCTTCGGGACTGCGAACATGCCCGTAGTCTCGAGGTCGACGTAGCACCGCGAGTGCTTCTTCCACATCACTCAGATCGTCAATTTTTCCGAATAGACTGCCTAGTTTCTCAGAGACGCCTTGTAGTGCGTACCAGAGCCCGAGCATGGAAAAAATGTAGAGCAGCGTCACTCGTGGGCGCAGCCGACCATGCAGCGTCGCAAGAATAGGGAACAGTGTAGAAAGTGCGAACAGGGTGAAAAACGCGACACGCGAGAGCACACGTTGGATCAACGCACGAGACTTACTCTCGGTGTGCTCTTCGCAAATGCGAGTATTCACCTCGGTAAGGCTTGCACAAATTGCACCTTCGGGTGCCCAGGATGCGAGCACTTCTTGCCATTCAGCCTGCTCGGAGAGCCCTTCCAGAGCTCTTCGCTCTGCACGAGGTATGATGTGGTCACGTTCGCTTTTTTGCAGCGCGATGATGTCGTAGAGCATGGTCGGAAGCATGTAGAACGCTGCCGCACCCGCAAGCACCACACCCGGCACTGATATCCAGCCACCAAGTAGAGAGATGATTGCGAGCACCAGAAATACGATCAACAGTCCGTAGGCGTTCTCAAGCACGCCCCAGGCATCGGCAAAGAAGTAGCCGACACGAGATTTCTTTCGATTTACGGCCTCGCGCAGAAGCGAGAGATCGTACTCCGACTCAACAAACCCTCTCACCTGGTCAAACTTGAGCAAGTGGATCTCTCGACTCAAGGCAGACTGCAAGGCCTCTTGCGCTTGGGTGAGAGAATGACGCAGCATATCTTGCAGCGTCTCTCGTAAGGCTGAAAGTGCCACAAGTAGACCGAGATACAGGTCGAGTTGCCAAGTAAGGGTAATGCTCTCAACGAGGGGCTGCCCTGTTTTTACTGCTTCTATTGCAAGAAGCATCAACTGAATCAGCTCTCCCATCAATAACCCAACGACCATCCAACGTAGATAGTACACGGGGGATTTGAACAAGGTGGAGAAGAGCAGATGCGATCGTAGGGTCTTTGATTCGCGTTGGAGCAATCTCCATAAAGAGACGCTCAATCGAGCGATTCGACGAAACGACTTCACTGCCTCATCGCTCTCATCAGCGGGCAATACGATCCAGCAGACGCGCTGAAGTATCTTTCGTAGACGTCTGCGCCTTCGCGCGAGCCGCTTTAATCGTGTTCGTTTCCCGAACCAAGAATTCAGGACTTGCCAGCAGTAGTTGAAACAATCATCAGCGTATCGCTGGAGCCAAAAAACTTGGCACACGCTGAGAATCTTTTGTCTCAACCAGTATCGCCAGGCGAGGATTCGCCTCAATCGCTCCCGAGAGTAGTCCCAGTCAAAGAGTCCACCAAGGCGAACAGCGAAGAACTTCCACTGCGCAAACACCGCGACGTGAATGAGTAAGCCGACGAAGGCGCCAACCAGCGTG
>CAYGNZ010000036.1:8019-14975 GCA_964351345.1 uncultured Bdellovibrionales bacterium
AGAAGAACAGCACCAGCACCTGCAAGAGGCTGATTGACTTCACAAACTTCTCTACAGAACGAATACGAATTCCAGTCAGGCTATAGAGATCCACGATTATCCTCCCTCGGTAACTGAGGCGGTCCGTCGGGAAAAACCCTTTTCCCTCTCATCATTTCGCACGCGATATTGCGAGCGAAATGATGCAGGAATCGTTTACCCCTATGGGAGGATTATTGAGATCATGGTTTAGTCCGTGGAATAGTCAGATATATCAACCTGTCTAATTTTCTCCAAATCTAGAGCAATATTTGTCTCTAAGCAGAATCTATCGTTTTATGTATCTGCTGAGACCTCTCTGCTCTTTGACTCCCAGGAAATGAATAATTCGCTACTGAGTCTTCGCTCGAGGCTTTTGCTTCGGTGGAAACTCAAGAATTTCTCCAGCTCTTCAACCAAGAGTGTCCAGCCTGTGGCTTCAGTCTTGGCGGATTGAAAGCATGGAGGAATATTATGTGTGGTTTTCAGAGGGAGTTGGATTTCGGTGATACGCAAGCTCCGCTTCCTGAGCTAAGTGTATCTGAGCAAGGCGAACTCATTGCCGCCCTTGCCAAAAAGCACGGAGTGAGCGGGCTGAACTTAACAGCCTTTCAGTATCGCCCTCGGCAATTTGCAATCATCAAAGCGCTGCTTGAGGATCAATTGGTCTCGGAACTATTCGAAGAGAACACTGGTGGTGGAAAAACCGGAGTGTTTGTTTTCGAGGCATTGATCGAATTAGCCCTTGGACATCGGGTGATGTTCATCAGTGTGCAAAAAGGTCTTCTTGACCAATGCCTTGAGGCATTTCGAAAGTTTTGTCTTCGCCGAGATCTCGATATTGAAGTCCTCAGCGGAGAAATTCCGCCGAAGAAGCGTGCGGAGATTCATCGCGCCCGACCGGATGTGACCATCATTACCAAGATTGCCTGCCTTAATGACTTTGAACTCATTGATTGGGACGGTGTCACGCTCGTCTATCGGGACGAAGTGCAAGGCGATCAAGGAAAGGACCCCGGCGTTGAACTCAATCGCCGCCTGCACGAACTCAGCCAAGAAGCTGGACGGAATATTCGTATCCGGAGTATGTCCGCAACCACCGCGGGCAACGAGCAGAAGCTCACCGTCCTTCGACATTCGATTCAGCCGGATCGCTCGATGTTCGTTGATGCAGAGCAGGTTATCGAAACGGATGAACCTGGGGTGACAATTGAAAATGGACAAAGGGTAGTTGAAACACTGCTTCATTCAGGTCTTGATCCAGGCGTCTCTCCCCTCGCCCAACAACTCAAAATCGAAGCGATTCGCTGCCAGAAAATAATTGAAAAAGGCATCGGTGACCCAGTCCTGTTCCCCACACCAGAAGAACAGGACTTCTCCCGCGTACCTGCCTATGACGAACGGGAGCAGCTCTTGTCCCGCTTGTTGGCAAAGGGAGAGAACTGGCCCGATTACTACTTTTTTCTCTCAGTTTGGGCTGAATTCAACACCTACTGCGTGTTTTTCAATTACCTGGTGACTATGGGTCGCTTCTCCTTTCTTGAGCACTGGTTTTATTTGTATGCAAAAAAGCATATTCAACCAGGGCTCTACTTACCGGAGATTGAAGGGGTTGTACGGGTAGAGAAGCGCGGCATTGTGCGAAAGTGTGATGAGCGGGTGCTACACAACGAAAATCTCGCACCCCTTGTGCGTTCCTTGGCTCAAGGCACGACCTACGAGGTGTTTCTCGGAAACACGGAGTGGGAAGATATCGTCCGGGAAAGTTACGACATTCTTGGACCTTGGGAGCGAGGAGTCGAGCTGACGTATAACGCTGCTCGACGACGCAAAGTAATTCGCGCCAGAAACAAGAGCATGCGCGATCCCGATAAGCTGCAGACGCGCTTTGCGCGGGATGTCTTTGATGATGCGCTGAACTTCATGGCGCACCGGGAGCTTGAGGATTCGCTTAAAATTGACCTTATCGCCGAAGCTTTAAACGAGTATCGCGAGATAATTCGTGAGGGAAGAAGCTTCGGCTTTACCTTCAATCAACGCCACGCCGATTTCATGGCAGAGACCTTCGATTGGCGAAGCGGGGATTCAGGCTTCCACTCGGTGGCCGCACATGGAGCACGAGGCGCTGGAATGAAGGAGTACCGCAATTCCGGCGTGAGGGATTTTCGCAGTAAATCGCGAAATCTTTTTTGGACCACCATTCACTTCGCCGGAACTGGTTTTGACATTCCTGGTGCTCGCGTTGGTGTCTACCCCGGCATGCCTGACAGCGATCCGGTGAAATGGACTCAATCACGTGGACGAATGGTCGGACGAGCAGATGATGATATTTTTATCTTTGTCTGTGCCGCACGAGGTACTCCTGAGGAAGCTCGTTACTGGGCCGCAAAAAGCAAGGAGAAGGCGCGACGTCTTGCCGTGCAGAAACGGTTTGCGCGTTTGACTCCCGAGAGTAAATGAAGCGCAGTTCTTTCATTCTCTTGCGGGCGGTCAGAAGATTTGGTTTTACCTGCTTTCACCGCCCCACTCTTTTCGATTCTTGGAGATAAAAGAAAAGCTCACTTTCCAGGGCATTTCTTTCATAATCGTTTGTGCGTACTGTCGCCGAAAGTAAGATCAATTTTTGCGCAGTTACTAGATCTAATCCCCTGCGGTAGGTATCTACGTAGTATCCTCATCGGACCCTACGTGTGGTGCCTATCGCTTTTTCGAAGTGTCGAAAAACCCAGTTTTTACGCTCTACTAAGTGATTTGCCTGTGATATTCTTAAGCTAGGACGCTTAATTTAGGCAAATTGGATGAAAACTGAACTCTATTTCGGCTATGGCGCCAATACCAATTCGTCGATCATCAATGAGCGCTGTGAGGCGCCGCAACTTCTCGGTCATGCCTTGCTCCAGGACTATGCCTTAGTTTTCCCGCTCTGGTCTGAAGAGACCTGGGGCGGAGGTGTCTCTGGTGTGATACCAAAAATGGGTGACTGCGTGGAAGGCGTGCTCTATTCGCTTTCCTTATCTGACCTCGGCAAACTAGATGTGTTCGAGAGCGTGCATGCCAACATTTACCGCAGAGAATCGCTTGAGGTTCAATTAAACGATGGAACTGCACATCGTAGCTGGGTATATCTTCCGGTGGGAAACCCACTAAAAGACTACACCCCCTCTCGCCGCTATCTTGAAACTATTATTGCAGGAGGCAAGGAGCATGGCTTTAGCCGCAACTACCTTGCCAAACTTGAGGCGCTTCTTCCTGGCAGTGTGTAGTTTCTGATGCTTCTTCCCCAAACGTTTTATCAATGCAACACGAAGAGTCTCGCAAAAAAACTGCTCGGCTGTTTTCTTGCTTGTGATACCGAGCACGGTCGCTGCATCGGACGAATTGTTGAAACAGAGGCATATCTTTTTCGCGGAGACCCTGCCTGCCACGCAAGCCGCGGAATGACCAAGCGCAACGCCGCAATGTTTGGGCCAGCCGGCACTGCCTATGTCTATCTCATTTACGGCATGCATTTGTGCTTCAACGTGGTGAGTGGAAAAGAGGGTGAAGGAGAAGCCGTACTCATTCGAGCACTAGAGCCCTGGCAAGGTCTCGAGTTGATGCGCACTCGCCGAGCGAGATCGAAAAAGACCAGTCCCGCAGAGACCGACCTCTGCAGTGGACCTGCGAAGCTGGTGCATGCACTGGGAATAGATTTGACGCATAATGGGAGCTCATTGCGCTCTGGTCCTGTGCGGCTCTATGATACGTTGAGTTTCCCAAAAAAGGGCAAAAACGTTACAAGGTCTCGAATCGTCCAAACAAGTAGGATAGGTATTTCGCAAGGGGTAGAGCTTCCCTTGCGGTTCTACTTCGCGAATAACGAATTTATTTCTCGGCCGTAGAGTAGCGGCGTTGAGTAGCCCAAATCGGAGCGGGCATTGTAATGCAAATGTTAGTACAGATCCTTGGTAGTGTTCCCCCCTTGCTCGTCGCGGTTATCTTACACGAGATCGCTCACGGCTACGCGGCGGAGAAGCTGGGCGACCCCACGGCCAGACAACTCGGTCGTATTACGCTAAACCCGGTGAAACATATCGATCCTTTCATGACGATCATGCTTCCTGGGATTTTGATACTTTCAGGCTCGCCAATTATCTTTGGCGGTGCCAAGCCCGTGCCAGTAAACCCCATGCGATTTAAAAATCCACGCCGAGATATGGCGTATGTCGCGCTTGCGGGCCCGGTCACAAATTTCGTTTTAGCGATTTTGTTCTACTTCGCCTACGAAATTTACTCGTTCATCTTTCCGATTTTATTAGCACCACCATTTGTACTGGCAATTGTCGGGCTCTGGTTGATTTACGGAGTATTAATCAACCTCGTCCTCGGTCTTTTCAATTTACTACCCGTGCCTCCGCTTGATGGTGGTCGAATCGCAGTCGGATTTCTCCCTGTCCCCTTGGCGAAGTTTTGGGCGCGTCTTGAGCCTTTTGGTCTACTCATTGTCATCGCACTGCTTTACTCTGGACTTTTTGACGTCTTTCTAAGCCCGGTAATTGATAAGACCGCGAAATATCTTTTAGGCATGCAGTAGCAGACGCCTGGTTTAGAGTTGCTTAAGAAAAGACTTTTCGATCCGCTCAAAAGTATCTGTCTCCGCATCAGCGTCAGACAAATCTTGATGCGCATTAAACCCGTTGCGAAAGCCGATACATTTCATTTTCGCAGCCTTCGCACTCTGCACACCTTTCATCGTGTCTTCAATGGCCACGCAGTCCTCGGGTCTGAGAGTAAGCAGCTCAGCCGCAAGGAGATAACAATCTGGTAGAGGCTTGCTCCGTTGCTCTACGTCTTCAGCACCTACCGTGACAGAAAAGTAGTCTCCGAGATCAAAACGATCCACTACCAACTGCATCCAAGTGCGAGGTGCTGAGGAGACAAGCGCAAGGGGCATATCGCTGAGTCGTTCAATGAGTTCCGCCGCACCCGGAATCAAGTGACAATGGGTTCCATAAATTTCAGCAGAGAGGCCCTGGTACTGAGCGAGAAATTTATCGAAACTTAAGTTCAGTTGGTACTCCAGTTGAAGAAATCGATGCACCTCCGTAACACTTTTGCCCAAGATACTGCGCTGCTCCTCTGGGCCCCAACTAGGGATAAGCTGGGCAAGAAATTCGCTTGAAACCTTCCTCCAATGCAGTTCGCTATCAACAAGAACTCCGTCCATATCGAAACAAATCGCGCGTACCAAATTAAATAGCTCTCCGCTTTTGAGGTTGAAAAATCGCTCTTTTTTTTAAGTCGCCGGAATTACTAGACATCAAACAGAAAATAGCCTTATTTCTGGCGGGATACCTTGGCAAAGAAGAAACTATCTTCCTCAGAACCGTCATAATACAATTGTGTGGACTTAGCTATTACACAGGCTAAGGTGGATGAGGTGGTTTGTGTGGTGCATGTCTAAGAATTTGCTCTCCTCAATTACTTCTCAGGTTTTCTTCTCGAGTTTTTAATGCTGAAGCTTTTTGCGTATGCTGCGCGAGGAGTTTCGCAGAAAAAGAATCGTTGCATTGTGTTTCGGCACACGAGCGAAACGCTCTTTATTATCAAAGCGTTGCGGAAGAAGAACAACAAAAGGTGGATTGTACATCATGGCAAGAAATGTATCTGGCGCAGGAAGTAGCTCACCGAAGGGCACCTTGGTCGAAGCGATTGAGATCGAACGCGAGCGTGAAGCGGATGATCTTAGTCTCAACCTCAAGCTTCAAGGTGAAATGGCAAAGCCTCGACACGATTCAGTGCGGCGCGAAGCTGCAAACACCGACCGGATTGAGAAACTTAAGGCGGAGAGTCAGATTGATACCGCCTCTTTTCTCGCTGGTCTCCACTAATCTCCAACGAGCCGATTATCGTTTTTCATTACCTTAGATTCGACGGTAGCTGAGCGCTTCCATTAGATGCTCTTGTGCTAGTTCGTCTGCTTGCTGCAAGTCAGCAATCGTACGGGTGACTTTTAGCAAGTTCGTATAGCTTCTCGCACTAAGCCCAAATTTTTCCACAGCTCGCTCCAGAAGAGCACTCGCCTTCGAATCGATTTTGCAGAACTTCCGCACCTCAGTGGGTGTCATCCTCGCGTTGAGTTGCCGAGAGCCATACCGTTCTGCTTGCATTTGACGCGCCTGCGAAACCTTGCGAGCCATCTCCTGGGTGGGATCTTGATTCGGCATCTCCTCTTGCAGCGTCTGGAACGAGACTCTTGGCACCCAAATGCTCAAATCAATTCTATCAAGGATGGGTCCGGAGAGTTTATTACGATAACGGAGGATTTGTTGCGGGGAGCACTCACAAGGCTTTCTTGTTCCTGATTGACTGGCCTCCTCGTGGCGACCGCAGGGGCAAGGGTTCATCGCAGCAATGAGCATAAAATCAGCCGGGAAGCTCAGTCTCATCTTGGCGCGACTGATGCTAATTGCCTTATTTTCCAGGGGCTCACGCAAGGACTCAAGCACGTCTCGTCGTAGTTCAGGAAGCTCATCGAGGAACAGCACACCCCGATGGGCTAGAGAAATTTCGCCTGGTGATGGCATTGAGCCCCCACCAATGAGTGCGGCAGCGCTGGTGCTGTGATGCGGAGCGCGAAACGGTCGATGGCGCTGCCAAGAACTGCAACTCCCTACATTATTTTCCAATGATTTTGAGGCAGAGTAAATTTTGTTTACCTCAAGCATCTCTTCAACAGAGAGTGGAGGAAGTATGCTCGAGATACGTTTGGCGAGCATACTTTTTCCTGAACCGGGGGGACCGACCATCAGTACATTATGTCCCCCGGCTGCTGCAATTTCGAGAGTGCGCTTCGCGGAGCGCTGACCAGAGACATCACGAAAGGTGAGACTGGGTGCAGTATTCTGTTCTGGAGTTCGCCTGCTGAGCGTAGGACGAACACCACCTTCAAGCCACCT
>CAYGNZ010000037.1:0-14600 GCA_964351345.1 uncultured Bdellovibrionales bacterium
GATGAATCAGAAACTGAGCAACTAGGCTTTGCTGGTTTGGAAACGGTGGTGCAGGAGATCCCACAGCTCAATCACCAAACGGTATTAAGTGATGACCGGGTGGGTTCCATTCTTCGAGCTGCCGAGAATAAGGATATCGTGGTGATGGGAACGGCAGCGCACGCTGCAGCAACATCGAGTTCGTTTGGACCTATTCCCGATGCGCTTTTTGAGCGCTGCGCCGCCGGTGTTATCGCGATTAAAACAAAACGTGAAGTTCCTGAGACACTCGAAGTAAGTTCTCTCGGAAATCGTGCGATTTCGATTCTCGTCGACCAATGGTTTGCCGAAAACACCTTTCACTCAAATGAGTTTGAGAATCTTCATCGACTTGCAGCGCTGAAAGAAGAACGCGGCGTTACGATAAGCTTGGCCCTCCCCACACTCAACGAGGAAGAGACCGTTGGAACCATTATCGATATCGCGAAAAAGAACTTCATGGAGGATCACGCGATCATCGATGAAATAGTACTCATTGATTCTCGCTCAAGTGACCGTACGTGCGAGATAGCAAAGAGTAAGGGTATTCCAGTATTTGTCCACCAAGATATTCTACCCCAACACGGATCTCGACCGGGAAAAGGTGAGGCACTGTGGAAGAGCCTCTATGTGACTTCTGGCGATATTGTTATCTGGTGCGATACCGATGTCAGCAATTTCGATCCGCGCTTCATCGCCGGTCTCATTGGTCCTTTGCTTGCAAGAACAAGCTTGAAGTTCGTCAAAGGCTTTTATCGACGTCCGATTAAAACTGGTTCGGGACGTTTGCAAGCAGGCAGAGGAGGAAGAGTGACAGAACTCACCGCTCGTCCCTTGCTGAATCTGTTCTATCCCGAGCTTTCCGGAATCGTCCAACCACTCTCCGGCGAGTATGGAGGAAGACGCGAGGCCCTGGAGAATGTGACATTCACCTCAGGGTACGGGGTGGAGACTTCCGTGCTTATTGAAATCTTCGAGAAATACAAACTTGCCTCTATCGCGCAAGTCGACATGATAGAGCGAGTGCACAATAACCAAACGCTGCAAAACCTCAGCAAAATGTCGTTTGCGATTATTCAAACCGTGTTTGCTCGGCTTGAGAAGCGTTACGGTCGTGCCTTGCTTGAAGATGTGAACCGAACTATGAAACTTATTCGTTACGAAGACGAAGGTTTCTCGCTCGATGTAGAAGAGATCGCTGAACGAGAGCGGCGACCAATAAATAAAATTCCTGAGTATCGGGAAAAATTCGGCCTCGATACACAACATGATGAGCAACGAGCGGTAGCGAATGGCAGCGGACAAGCTTACTCTTCTTTGTATCCGACACGGGCAAACTGACTGGAATTTAGAAGGACGATACTGCGGGCAAACCGATGTCGACCTCAATCAGACTGGCCTGAAGGGAGCTCAGGATTTGGCGTATACGCTACGCTCTGAGCAGATCGACGCCGTCTATTCTTCCGACCTCAAACGAGCAGTGGCAACCGCTCAGCCGCTGGTCAAAGATCGGCCGATCGATATTCAGCAGGACCCCCGATTGCGGGAAATAAACCAAGGTGTTTGGGAGGGAATGCTCTTCCAGGACATTAAAAAGGAGTACGCGGAACGCTTTGCGGCCCGTGAACAAGATCCCATTTCGGTAGCACCTCCAGGTGGAGAGACGGTAGGTGAAGTTCGAGATCGAGTAGTTCAAGCGAGCAATGAAATTATTGCTCGACATCCTGCAGGTTCAAGAATTGCAATTGTAGCCCATGGCTTCACTTTAGCTATTTTGCGAGTGCACTTTGCTGCGCTAGATATAAAAGAAGTTTGGAACTATATTCCACCTAATACAGAGGTGCTCGAGATTGAGGTCGAAAAAGAGTAATGCAGCTAAAATCTGAACCAACCTACAATATTGGATTCATCTCTACTCGATTCGCCGGCACCGACGGCGTTTCACTCGAGACGCAGAAGTGGGCAGAGGAACTCGAAGCCCTTGGACATAAGTGTTTCTACTTCGCTGGCTTATGTGATCGTCCGAAAGAAGTTTCGATGGTCGTCCCAGAAGCCTTTTATCGACACCCAGAAGTCCTGGCACGACACACTCAGTTCTTTCACTCTGAGGTGCGCTCGCGTGAAGACACGGCATGGATTCATGCCTGGCGCGAAGTATTTGTTGAGCACATTTACAATTTCATTAAGAAATTTGATGTTGATCTACTATTGCCAGAAAACTGCCTCACCATCCCTCTGCATATTCCGCTCGGCCTCGCGATTACCGAAGTCATCGCGGAAACCGGCATTCCCACAATTGCTCATCACCATGATTTTGCCTGGGAGCGTAAACGCTTTCTCACCAACGGTGTGAAAGATTATATTGAACAATCCTTTCCTGCGAATCTTCCTTCAATTCAGCACGCCGTGATCAACTCAATTGCGCAATCAGACCTCGCCTCAAAGTGTGCCTGCGCATCCACGATTATTCCAAATGTGATGAACTTCGAGCAGTGCGAGGTATTCCTTGATGGTTATTCCTCGGGCATTCGTGAGCGGCTCGGAATATCGAAAGACGAAATCCTTGTGCTGCAACCGACGCGAATTATCCAGCGCAAAGGGATTGAACACGCAATCGAACTCGTCAGTCGCTTAGGCGATAAGGCGGTGTTGGTTATCTCTCACGCAAGTGGCGATGAGGGTGATGGCTATGCGAAGAGAGTACGTGAATATGCCGAGTTGTTAAGAGTTCGTACGATATTTGCCGCTGGAATCATTGGCGAACAACGCGGGAAGTCGGACGCAGGAGAGAAAGTGTATAGCCTTGCGGATATTTATTACGAGTGCGACTTGGTCACCTACCCTTCTGAATACGAAGGTTTTGGTAATGCGTTTCTGGAAGCAATCTTCTACCACAAACCTATTGTGGTGCAGAATTACTCGGTCTACTCGGTTGATATTAAACCGAAAGGTTTTCACATGATTGAGTTCGACGATTATGTTTCAGAGGATACCGTTGCCGAGGTTGAAAACATTCTGTCAAACAAAGAGATGCGTGACGAGATGTGCCAACGCAACTTCGAACTCGCTCGACGCTATTTTTCTTATCCTACACTCCGCTACAAGCTTCGCGCGCTTATCGCCAACGCCTTCGGTCCCAAAGAAGAGCGAGAACGCGCAAAACAAGAAGCGCTCGAACGGGCCAGGATGGAAAACGGCTCAGTTTAGGCCTTCAGCCAAAGAACCTGATAGGGATCAAGCGTTAGTGTGGGGAATTCCCACGTCGCTCCTGTGAACAGATCACGAAAGCATTCGTCAGAATCCCCTATACAAACCTCTTGCTGCTGATCAGACACATTGTGGATCGCAAGTAGGGACTCAGCTTCCGTGAGGCCAGGCAGTTTAACCGCAAGCACGGTCGAAGTATTTGTCTCTAAGACCTCATGTAGCGGCGCGTCGGGGTGAAATGCACTCTCTTTCGCGCGGATGCGGAGCATATTCTGCAAGCCAGCGAGCACCTTGTGAGTTCTTGAACCCTCGTCCTCAAGCAGAGCCTCAAGTGCTGTACTCTCTAGCACTTCACGGTTCACCGTGCGATTTTCATCGAGACCCATTTCTGGCTGGTAATTTAGGTTTGCAAAAACCCCGTTTACGTAAAACGCTGGAAGTCCTCTCGGAACCAATCCCATAGCCGCAACAAGCAGATACTTTTTGTATTGCAGCTCAACACTAAGCTCTGAGCGCTTTCCAACGATAAGCTCCCAGGGCGTACCGCAGATTTCGTAAATAATCTCTCTTCCACCCGGCAACTTCGCGTAATTCGGCTTACCACCAAAACTTGTGACAAGCATTTGCTGAAAACGTTCAAGTTCTTCCTCGGGAAGTATTCCTCGGACTGGTTTCATCCCCAATCCGTCATGGCTACCGAGCACGGTAATGAACTGTCGTCCTGCAAAGGGTTCAAGAGAGTTGAGCCACGATCCGTAGTAGCCTGCGTTCCCCGTATGCACTGCATGTACCGCAAGAGGGAAGTGCGTAAATTGATAGACAAGGTCTGATTCCTCAAGACCCTCTGCACCCAGATACTCCAGCACTCTATCCTGCGGCTCATTTACCTCAGCAACACTGATAACATCGGGCGCAATGAGCTTCATCACGGAATGGAGCACCGCCAAGAGCTGATGCGTCTCGGGTTCATGCAATGAACTCGAACCCAGTTTTTTCCAGAGATAACCGATGGCATCAAGACGAATGAGTGCTGCCCCTTTCTCGCAGTAGAACAATAAAATCTTTACCGTCTCGAGGAAGACGGAAGGATTTTTAAAGTTGAGATCAACTTGGCGAGTCTGTTCTTCACCGCTTGGGGTTTTCCCTCGAGAGAAGGTCGTCCAAACATAGCCGAGTCCGAGGAGATATTCATCATCCTTGATATCGCCAAGCCTTGCAGCAATTCCTCCTTCGGGTTTTTCGTACACGACATATGGAGTGAGAACAGGAGCGGCTCGCGGTCGTGAAAGGGCGGCCATTTCAGCAAGGGTGGGTAAATCGTTCGCCTCGTAGGCGATAACAAAGTCTTCAAACTCGCAATACTGTTGATACCTTGGATCATCTCTGTCGAGATGCCGCGCGATTAGTGAATTTTGCACGATCGGATTGGAGATGGAGGCATGATTCGCCACGAAATCAAACATAAGGCGAACATCATCCGAAAGTGCAGCGATCTCTTTCCACGTACCGTAGTCGGGATGTACTTGATAATAGTTTTCAACCGAAAAACCTCGATCCGTGTCCCAAGGATAAAAAGGTAAGATATGAGCAACGGGGAAGCTATTTTGCAGCTCGTGTTGTTTCAGAAATCTACGCAAGACCTCAAGTGGAGTATCAGAGGAAGTAGAATCAACGATAGAATTCGCGTAGACAATTAGCGCGGCATCGCTTTGTTGCAAAGCGATGCCAGTAGACGTCGCGGAAAGTGTTGACTGAAGCTTTTGTAGCTCAAGACAAAGCGCTTTGGCCTGCTCCTCACCGTAGAGTGTCTCGAGCTGTTGTTCGATTTTTATCCAGCTCATAAATCTCTCTACGCGCTATGCTTCTCGATCCATTCCTTCGCTGCGATGAAAGAAAGTATCCACGGACTTACTTTAAAAGCCGGAATGTCATCTCCACCACGATACGGCCAATTCCAGGCAAACATACTACGCTCGAGATGTGGCATGATTGCCAAGTGTCGGCCATCGGCTGAGCTAATCGCTGCCGCGTTAAAATCTGATCCATTTGGATTGGCAGGGTAGTCAGTAGAAACATATTTTACGGGGATGTCGTAGGCATCTTCGCCCATGGGTAGAGAAAATCGACCCTCGCCGTGCGCGACCCAAATACCTAACTGCGAGCCAACAAGTGGTTTCATCAACACGTTGTTGGTCTCCTGCACTCGGACTCCAACAAAGGCACTTTCAAACTTGCCTGACTCGTTATGCCGCATGCTTACTTTTTGCTGATGTTCTCCGTAGAGCGTTTCTAGTGCGACCATGAGCTGGCAGCCATTGCACACTCCTAGAGACAGCGTATTCTCACGCGCATAGAACGCCTCGATCGCGGCTTTTGCTTTATCATTATAGCGAAACACTCCTGCCCATCCTCTCGCCGCACCAAGGACATCGCTATTAGAAAAGCCACCAGGGAAAATGATGAAATTCACATCTTCTAGCGTTTCTCGACCCTCAACAAGATCGCTGGTGGTAACGTCTTTCACATCAAAGCCGGCAGCGAAAAGACAAAGTGCCATTTCGCGTTCACCGTTGGTGCCCTTCTCTCGAATAACCGCGCAACGTACGCCGCTTTTGTCTTGTCGATTTAAATCAATTCCAAGTGAAGAGAACGAACCGCTAAAGTTCGCGGGAAAAGTATATTTCAGCGGATGCTTATCGAAGGTCTCATAACGCTCCTTCGCCAAATCAGGCGAAGTTTGTTTCGTATCCAAGAGATAGGAGGGTTTAAACCATGCTCGCCGTAGCGTATCGAGAGCCTCGGAAAAGCCATACTCAGCATTGTGGAAGCGTACTTGTGTTCCTTTTGCCTCGCCAAGTCGTTTTATTTGTAATCCTTTTTCCTGCGCTCGTTCAATGATGCTCTTGGCGTCCTTATCTTCGACCTGCAACACCACGCCAGGCTTTTCACAGAACAACTCGGGAACCGTCTCCAAACTAGAGCCTTTTAAAGAAAAATCGATTCCAATATCGCCAGCAAAAGCCATTTCAAGCAGAGTGGTAAGCAAACCGCCGCTCGAAACATCGTGTCCCGCGAGTAGAAGGTCTTCAGCGATGAGTTGCTGGACAAAAGCAAACGCTTGTTTAAAGGAATTCACATCGACAACCGTCGGAGCCTTATTACCAAGCTGAGCAAGCGATTGTGCAAAGCTACTTCCCCCGAGTGGTGCCTCTTTGGACCCAGAAAAATCTAGGTGCAGCAGCGTGGAGCCTTGTACTGGTTTCAAGTCTGGAGTGATTACCGAGTCTGCCGCCTTACATTCAGCAGCAGCAGTAACCACCACCGTTCCGGGCGCTCGGACAACGTCTCCATTCTCATAGTTCATTGTCATCGAGAGTGAATCTTTACCGGTTGGCACCGCAATTCCCAGCTCCACACAGAATTCACTTAGGGCCTCTACGGCGCGATACAGCTTGGCATTCTCACCCGCTTGTTTCGCGGGCCACATCCAGTTTGCACTAAGCACCACCGAGGAGAGCCCGCGACTAAGCGGCGCCCAGACGAGATTCGTCAGCGACTCAGCAACACTCAGCACCGCACCGGCTTTTTCATCAATCAGACCTGCCACTGGCGCATGACCAAGTGCGGAGGCAACACCGAAGGTACCGCTAAAGTCTACGGCCATGACCCCGACATTACTCAAAGGCAGTTGAAGCGGGCCAACGCATTGCTGCTGCGCAACGAGTCCGGTTACACAACGATCGACTTTATTCGTCAGCCAATCCTTACAAGCCACTCCTTCAAGAGAAAGCACGTCAAGAGAAGCCTCAAGTAAGTCTTTGCCTGATGAAATCGAATACTCCAGCTTTTCAGGACGACCAGTATCAATGGAGTCCTCGAGCACGGTTTCTGGAGAACTTCCCAGGAATACTGAGAGGGGAAGATCAATGGGAGCTTCATCACCTTCTGCGGCAAATACAATTTTATTCTCTCCCGTGACTTCCCCGACGACGTAACACGGCGCGCGCTCTCTCTCGGAGAGACTTTGCAGTAAGGCCACATCCTCGGCGTGCACGATAAGACCCATTCGTTCTTGTGACTCGTTACAAATAAGCTCTTTATAACTAAGGGTTGGGTCTCCGACCGGGAGCTTGGAGATATCGATCTTTCCGCCTTTGGACTCGAGCAACTCAGTGAGACAGTTTACGTGCCCACCCGCACCGTGGTCATGAATCATGACGACGGGATTTTTTGCGCGCTCGAGTAAGGAACGAATGACGTTGTAGACTCGTTTCTGCATTTCCGGATTTGAGCGCTGCACGGCACTGAGCTCAATCGCTTGAGAAACAGCACCCGTATCGACAGAACTCACCGAACCTCCTGCCATACCGATGCGATAGTTGTCTCCGCCAAGAACGACCACCAAGTCGCCTTTTTCAGGTTCACGTTTCAATGCGTGTTCTCGCACGGCTGAGCCAACACCACCGGCAAGCATAATGGTCCGGTCAAAACCGTAGAAACCACGAGGAGTCTTCGCTTCAAAGGTAAGCAAGGAGCCATTAATTAGTGGTTGCCCAAACTTGTTACCGAAATCTGAGGCTCCGTTGGAGGCCTTGGTAAGAATTTGTTGAGGCGTTTGGTATTTCCAATCTCGCGCGCGGCTGTGCTTCTCCCAGGCAATTGCCCGAGAGCTAGAGAGTCGAGGATAGGCCGTCATATACACGGCACTTCCACCGAGGGGGACGCTACCAATTCCTCCAGCCATACGATCGCGGATCTCTCCACCACTCCCCGTGGAAGCGCCCATGAAGGGTTCTACAGTCGTGGGAAAGTTATGCGTTTCTGCTTTTAGCGAGAGAACGCTCTCGTAGGTGCTTGTCTGATAGAATGATGGTTGCGTTCCGTCTGTTGGTGCGAATCGAGTAGCCTTGGGTCCTCTGATAAACGCAACATTATCTTTATACGCAGAGACCAACTCATCGGGTGCTTGTTTTGAGGTTTCTTTAATCAGCGCAAAGAGTGACTTCTCTTGTTCCTCGCCATTAAGGATAAAACTGCCATTAAAAATCTTATGGCGGCAGTGCTCCGAATTTATCTGGGAGAAGGCGTAAATCTCTGAGTCAGTAAGAGCGCGCCCTAGTTTCTTACTCTCACTCTCCAAATAGCTGATTTCTTCATCAGAAAGCGCAAGACCTTCTTGGGCATTGTATGCGGCGATATCAGAAATGCGCTCCATCGGTGCGGGTTTGGCCGTGACCGTCAGGGTATCATTGGAGAGTCCGTGGTAGACTGCCTGCAACATCGGATCGAATGCCGGTACGTGATCCGCTTCGACAGATTGAAAACATTCAATTCGTTTAATTCCCTCAATCCCAACACTCCGACTGATCTCAGTTGCGTTTGTGGACCAAGGAGAGACGATCTCTTTACGAGGGCCGACGTAGGTGCCAGAAAGACTTTGGCCATCACTAAGGAACTCGGCTTGTAGTAGCCACTGTAGTCGAAGGCTGTCAGTCTCAGACAGCGCCGAGGAGCTTTCTACTAAGTAGGCGTGATCGTTAGAGGAAAAGAAAGATGTCGTCATAGTGACGAGAGTCTATACCACGTTATTTACTAGTTCAACCAAACGACTGCCTATCCTGAAACGCTGGGGCTTTCTGAGCGTCGAGTATAGATCAGCCAGCCAAAGGTCCCTTTCTCTAGCAATGACTCCGCAGCCCGAGAGGGTAGCTTTTGCCCGTAGGCAACTTCGAGTTTCCAACGGGGATTTTTTGAGAGTAAGGCGTGTTGAAGAGAATTCGCCTGGCAAATGACAGTTCTTGGGGCATATGATTCAAAAAACGCCTCCCAGCCCTTCTCTAACTTCTCATACGCAAAATACGAGACGAACAGCCCTGGATTGATTTCACGGGACACTTCGCTAAGCAGCACTGTGCGTTTCGGCGAACCGTCTGGGTTTGAGAAGCGATAGACCAAATAGGAGCCGACAAAAGCATCATGAAGTACGGGAGAGTCCAGTTGTTCCTCCAGCAGATAATCTACCTCCGCAACAGGTAATAACGTTTTGGTAAACGGAAGCTTCCAAAGGTTCGATAGATTCACCACGAGTATACAAATTATCAAAAACACCGAACCGAGCACGGGAAACGCTCCAAACATTGCACCAAGCCGCTGAAAACCCTCGCCAAGGTTACCGAGGGAACGACCTTGCGCTTGCGCATTTCCCCAAATCGAACAAATCGCTAAGCCAGTAAAAAATAGTGCCAATGGTGCAGCATCAAGGTGGGCAAAGGCCAGGACGCTGGAGAAAATCGCAAGGAACGCGATTACCCGCGTAATCCCGTAAGGAAAGCTATGCCAAAACGAAGCAAAGACGAGCCAAAGCAAGACGATAAACGCGATGGGAAAATGAAATACGGTTCCAGGTTTTAATTGATAGCCCAAATCGATTGTGAAGAAGTGAAGGATTTTTTCACCCGAAGTAAGTAGCTGCATGCCGAAATAGGGAGAGCAAAAATGCCCCAGCAGGAGGATGAAGAAAACGAGGAAGAAACGACCAAGCCCCACCTCTTTGCAACACAATCTACTGTCGAGAAGAAGAATCAAAGCGATGAAAAGAAAAATGAGCGAGCTAAAATGAATGTTTGCGTAAAGACTTGAAAGCAAAAAGAGAACAATTCCCTCGCGCAGCCTGAACTTAAATTTCTTCTCTCTTATTGCAAAGAGACGCTCGATGAGAAAGATAAATAGCGAATAGGCAAAAATATGCGCGCCTATCTCATTTGCCGTAAACACACCGCAACCAACAACGGTGGTAAGAATTCCTGCAACCGCAGTGCTCTGAGAACAGCGTCGATAACAGGCGTACAGCGCAAAAAAGCTTGCGGCAAGTAAGGCGAATTTAAGCAGAATAAAAGACTCACTTCCGCAACTCTCCTCCCACACGCTCAACAACAATTGCCAAAGCCAACTCGTTGAGCGCCAATCGAAACCATGACCAGAAAAGCCCCAGATATAACTCGTCGGCACACTGCCTTGAGCTCGAATCCAGTTGCCGATAGTTAGGTCTTCGTAGAATTGCGGGGAGTGAATACTGCTCAGTAAGTAGCTCGAGAGGGCGGCAAGGGAGAGAATTCCAATAAATTTCTGCAGTGACGGCGCAGCATCGGAAATTCTTCTCGGCAAGTCCTTAGGATCTTGTGATTTTTCCTTCGCTTCGCTCATAGATTAATGCTTAGTTTTTTGCTATTGATTTTCTCCATATCAGCCTTATGCTATGGTGCAGAGGCTTTAATGGCGAGTGGAAATCGGATTTCCACGGTTAATGTTTTGTTTACTGCAGTGCGGATAAGAATTACCGCCCCCGGAATTCCCAGCAACGCCGATACGTCTCTTACTCTATAGTACACAATGATATACCCGACCCCGATGATTCGAGCCATTGTTTGCATCCTGTCGCTTTGCGTATTTCCATTGCTCGTGAGCGAGAAGGCTTGGGCCTGTCCTGATATTGACGGTCTCGCCGACATCAATTGCGATGGCAAAGTTCAGATTGCTTGTTTCGGTGACTCAATCACCTTTGGTCGTGCAGACGAACTTGGCTTGGGCTACCCTGGGCGCTTACTCAGTCTCTACCCCAATACCGTCATCCTCAACTTGGGCGTACCTGGAGAAAAAACTCCGGCAGGAAAGCGACGTGCAGCACTACAATTCGCCACGTTCTCTGATTCGGACTATGTCGTCGTCCTTGAAGGGGTAAATGATTATTTCATCGAAGGGCGCAGCGCGACTTTAACGAAAGACAATGTGTTAAAAATTGTTCAAGCGGCCAAAGATATTGGTGCGGTGACGCTGCTAGGAAATTTAACTGCAATTCGTCGCAGTGAGCAGAAAGGTTGGGTAAGTGCAGTAAATAACCGGCTTGCTCCTCATCGGCAAATCGATTTCTTTTCACTCGGCGAAAGTATTATCAGTGGCGACCTTCTCCACCCGAATGGTCAAGGGTATGACCGAATGGCGCTTCTTGTTTCGGTGATGTTGAGCAGCGCCTCCGCGAGTAATCGGCCACTGGATGTAGATCTCGATGGTATTTACGATTTTGCTGAAGTAAAGTTTGGTACGAGCCCGTTTTCCGCCGATACTGATCTTGATGGATTACTTGATGGAGCAGAAGTCTTTGTGCACGGCTCAAGTCCTCTGCTCGTTGATAGTGATGGTGATGGTTTCACGGACCCTCAAGAAGTCGCGATAGGCGCAAACCCAGCCGATGCTCGGCCTTCCCCCCCAAGCATATCAACGCTTGAGGCAATTGCGCCTTAGCGCTTAGTTCCCGGCGAGTCGCAAAGGCTGGAGATGCTGTAATTGAAAGCCATAGAAGCGCCCTAGCGCTGACTCAGCAAAAGCCGCATTCACGCCACTGACAACCGCTCGAACATCAACGTAGACCAAAAGCGTTCGGCCAGCGAAGCGCTTCGTTAGGTCAAGCTCACCGCTCGAAAGATACACCGGGCCCAGAGGTTGGGAAAATGAAGCGCCCTGATCCCTCGCCTGGCCTAAATTCTGTTCCAGGTAGTTTTCGCTACTTACGTAGGGATAGTCCGTAATTATTGAACTCGGCGGAAAGCCATTCCCTGGTTGAAATTCTGTCGCAACGCGCTCCAGTGTATTGAGTTTTAGTTTGCCCGATTGTTGATCCACCTCAATCGCGAAAATACTGACCTCAACGCCACGGCGAGAAGAAGACTGGGGGTCCGGGTTGATCCGTGAGTTCAGTTCATCGGCAAGGTGTTGAGCTAGTGCCACAGCAGCAGTACGATTTACCGCGGAGCCAGATTGATCCAAGTCTGCGGTAAGAGTGAGAGGAATCTCGCTTGCATACTCTGCATGTAGTCCAGCACGAATACTGTCGCGAAGTTGAGCTTGCTCAATCAGGGTCAGACCCCCATCTGTCACAACGAAAAGGAAAAATAGCGCGAGTGGTAAAAAAAGCACTACATCGAGCGCGGCGTTTCCCTTGTGCGAGATACTCGCATGAGCAGATTTAGCGGCGTACCACATACTCCTCCGCACGTTGAAACTGCTCCATTAACTCTCCAGAGAGGAGGTCGGATTCATTTTGAATAGCCAAGAGACGAACAAAGTTCGAGTCAAGTTGTGTAAAACTTTCCTCCGCCTCAATAAGCAATCGCTCTCGGAGCTCACTCAGACCGGAATGTCGAAAACTCACTACCAGCACATGCGCCTGAAGAGACTTAATCTGGGAATGAATTCTTTGAAAGCCTTCGCTGTCAGCTCGCGGGAGAGAATCAGTAAGGATTACAATTTTACGAACCGGCGTGAGCGCAAGATTTCCTCGCACCGTATACTCGTCTGCATTCGGCTGAGCGGCAAGCTCCGCAACCGCCTCATCCAGAGCGGCAAGAATGTGAGAGCCATCTACGGGCAGCTCCGTACTACGGCTTGCACGATAGTAGACAGCTTCCCGGAGACTCAATTTCTCCTCGAGAAAACAATCCTCAAGATGTCCGCTGGGATACCACAAGCCACCCCAACCGGTCGTCCTGAATATGTCAGCACAACGATTTGCTACGCGAACAAGGGAAGGTGAATGCTCTGCGCGCTGAGGTGATTGATATCGTGAATCTGCACTTGTTTGTGGATGCGAAAAGAGGAGGCAGGTTTCATCACCAAAAAATGTTTGTAATTCCATCGTTGAAAACCACCTTGCCTCAGCGCGCATCGGTTGAAACAAAGAGAGTTTACGTGAGACTGCGTAGCCTAAGCGTGCGTCGTCTCCTGGACTAAAGATAAGCGCCGCACGACTATTGGAGAACGCAGAGACTCGATCAAGCAGGGAGATAGTTGCCAGTTTCAGCGAAGAAAATATTGGGTTAAAACAGGACTGCGTCGCCCAACGTTGATACCCCTCACTCTCCCACTCGTTCCACCAATGAGGCCAATACACCCCCTCCTCAGCGGTTACCGCTGCTGGTATACCTTGCGGGCGGGGATTTGAAACGAAGCGAAAGTACCCACTTGCGGGCCAATCAATCGATGCGCCCCAACTTTCTCGAGCAGTTGGTCGAAGGCTGTGTCCATCTGCCATAATGATGACCAAGTCTTGAGGAACACGTGCGGCAGTCGCAATCTCTTGAAATGAAAAAAACTGCTCTTGGGGAAGGAAAGAATCAAACACCGCTTCTGAACTACCCGCGAGACCAACCGTAATACTATGTGGATCAGTGAAGAGAAGCTCCTCGCCGGTGGCATTTTTGGCGATGGTAAGATCCGCTATGGCCTCAACGTTTCTTCGAACGATATCGTGGGCGAGGCTTTGATCAGGAAGCGCTTTTGCTGCTTGAAGCGCAATGCGATCGGCTTCTTTTTGTGCACGCTCACGTAAAGATTGAAAACGGGAAACATCAACTGCAAGTACTGACATGCTTAGTGCGAGAGGAACGATCGCAAGCACGAAAAGAGTCGCGTTCCCTCTTTGATTTTTTGAGCATTGACGTAATTTCATTACAGCTTCCAAATTACTAGCGGTCAAAAGTGAAAGGTATGCTGTCTGCGTAAAATCAGAAAAAGGAGCCAGAGGTCAATACGTTGACCTCTGGCTCCGGAACTCAGCCGATGTGTACTTGCTTGTGCCCGTCTCGTGAGAAGCTCGTGTGCTCCTCAAGAAACGTCAGTTGGGCATTTCGCAAGAGTAGGCCCTTATGCTTCGCGCAGTGTTCTCGGAACTGGGCGCGACGGGCATAGGGGATGCGATGTCGAACTTCACCACTGTAAAGATTCTCGACGAAGGCCGCGACATGGTCTGCCAACGAGATTCCGTGCTGCCGCTCGAAGCTCTCCGGGGAAGGTGGAGCGACGATTTGCAGTTCGAAACCAGCCGGTCGAAGATCGGGCGTAGGTTCGTCTGCGCGCGCATTCCAGGCCGCTTGCTTACTCACCGAAACTACCGACGGAACTTGGAAGCCCCAGAAGGATGCACCAAGTTCGATCCCCGCGGTGGCGAAGGCCAGCGATTTGGGATTTTCGTAGCCGACCGCACCGTTGGGAAATACCGTGGAAGGGTCCTTGTCGTGAACCTGATGACCGTCCATGTCGAAAAACGGGACGTGGTCAGGCAGCTCACCATCTTGCTCAATCAAGGCGCGGACTTTCCCCATGGCATAGGCCAGACAAAAGTCAGCAATGACATCGTGGTCCAAGGCACCAATGTGCTTGGTCGGATGCCCCCAGGTAACCGTCGCCGTGCTCGAACGGGGATACTTCTGTCCTTCCTGCATGCATTCAACGCGACCGCCCCAGGTGTAGAGCCGCGCGCTGTATCCACGGGAAGTAAGGTAGTTGACGAACGCACCGGGGTTACCGACGTGTCCGCAGTTCTT
>CAYGNZ010000038.1:0-5255 GCA_964351345.1 uncultured Bdellovibrionales bacterium
CAGGAAAGTATCGCCTTAGCAGATGAGTAAATACACTATTTTAGCGACAAATGATGATGGCATAGATTCACCCCTGTTCTTGCCATTCATAGACGCCCTCTCCGCTTCATCGGTTTGCCAGGAGTTGCGGTTCGTAGTCCCCGCTGAGGAGCATAGCTGGATTGCTCAGGCGGCAACTCCGAAGCGACCGGTGTTTACCACACACTACGAACGAAACGCTTGCCGAGGCTTTGTCGCAAGTGGAACACCTGCGGATTGCGTGAGTTTGGGTGTACACAATGTATACCCCACGGTACCTGAATTTCTCATCTCAGGAATAAATATTGGTTCAAACGCTGGACTTGCCTTTTACTTAAGCTCTGGAACCATTGGAGCCTCGCGACAAGCATTTCTTCATCAGATTCCAACAATCGCCTTTTCAGTGAAAATGCCACCTGAGTTATTTCAAACTTGGGGACGACATGATTTGGCTGCGCTCTCAGACTTTGCCAGTGATTGGCAACGGATTAGCACTCACTGCGTGCGTATCGCGGAGCGACTGACGAACTGTTACTCCAGCGATGAAATTGATCTTATTTCGGTCAATCTCCCCTGGACAGTCGATCAGGATACGCCCATTGTGCTTACCTCCTTGCAGCGCACCTACTATCAGGAACTGTTTCATGAACGTGCTCCGGGAGAATTTATCCATCAACCGAAAGGGATGAGCGAAGAATCGCTGGTTAGTGATCCAAGTAGCAAGCTCGAAGGCGATCGCGAAGTTGTTGCTCGAGGTGAAGTTTCTGTTTGCCCTATTCGCTATGAGCTCGCTCCACGAAATCAGGCGTATCTGGAAACGCTGAGAAAATCACTTCTCAGATAGGCCGCTCCACCTCAGCGGTGGGGCTATGGTTGCGTTTGCTCACCAGAGGTTTCGCATTACCAAGCGTACTATCCGTCCCTTGTCGAGTTGAACAAACCTTCTTATACTCCAGGCAATAAAATCTTTCCTCGTCCGTCTCTCATTAGTAACAGACGAAACTAAAAGGATACCCGATGAAATCAGCCCTTCTTTCTCTCAGTGTTTTAGTATTGCTCCCTGTTTCCGCATCCGCAGATGAGATGCTCGAAAAAGGAAAGAGTGTCTACAACGGCATTGGTGCCTGCGCCTCATGCCACGGGCCTGAAGGCCTCGGCGATGGGCCGGCTGCCGCCGCACTCAACCCCACCCCACGAAGTTTCGCCAAAGGCGAATACGCGCTTGATACGGACGGAGATGGCGAGGCTGGTACCGAGACGGATTTGTTCAATGTAGTGACAAATGGCGCGCAGAAGTACGGTGGTAGTATTATGATGGCTGGTCGCCCTGATATCGCTGAGGCAGATAGAAAAGCCTTAGTGAAATACGTCTTGTCTCTAAAGAAATAATCTAACGCTATTTCGTTGAAGCTTCGTCTGCGCTTGTCGCTTGCGGACGATCATCAAAGTAATGACATCGGTGATTGATACAAGAGACGACTCCATTTTCGCATGGAGGTTCCGCAATCACTTGGGTGCATTGCACGTGGAGACAATCAAATCGCTCTCGAAAAGCTTCAAACCGATCCTTGTTAATTGCAACTTCGGTCCCACCGTTGGCGCAATCGCAACAGCCATTTACCGCAATTCGACAATCCGCATCGTTGCCGCAATATTGATATTTCGCTAGTTCAAAATCATCAATCGCTTTGGTATTGCCCGTCTTGCCAATCATTCGCACGGGAGCTTTTTCACCGCTTTCAGAAAAGACCTTTCCTTTTGCGTTCTTGAGTTGGCTACTGGGCTGACCCTCCATACCGTCGGCATGAGAAATCGTCGGCAAGAGAAGGGAAAGACAAAGCATGAGTACGAGGGCGACTGCTCCCTGAATCGAGGAGCTCTTTTTTGCGATTGCGACTTTGTCGAATAATTCCATTCTGCCTCCTAATTTAGCGTCTAGAAGCTAGCCAACATCTGGATCATGCCGGCCATAGTAGTGTTATGGTCTTGGTTTGCGTTATGTAGATATTTCTCCTGCACCCGAAATATTCTCTATAATCTTAAAAGCTTATCTATATGAAACATTCAATTTGATGAGGAGCCGTAGCTTGTTATTTGCCACCTTTCCTCCCCGCCTAGTGCAGCGTACTTTCGGTCATTGCTGCTTCTCGTTCCCGATCTCGTTTGAAGTAGATAATTTGGTACATGAGAAAAATAATGACGTGCATGAAGGCGCCAATTCCAAGCGCCCAAATCACAAGGTCCGTTCGGTTAAATCCACACCCCATGCCTAAGCCTGCAGTAAGCCATATAAGGGCAGCGGTAGTTATTCCTTCAATGCGGTCAGAGGTCTTAAAGATTACCCCACCACCGATAAAGCCAATACCAGTTACGATTTGAGCTGCAATTCGTGTCATGTCATAGGAGGCTTGACCGACGCCCCCCGCGGCTTCAAGCGAAAGAGCGGCATACAAACAGCTCCCTACACAAATTGCAGCAAAGGTTCTAAGCGACGCGGGTTTTCCTTTAAACTCTCGTTCAACTCCTATTATCAAGCCGATGAAGCCAGAGAGTAAAAGCTGCTTTGCATACCAGGGCACGGAGAGTGAATATTCAGAAATTTGAAGGAATGTATTTTCCACACTAAGCGCCCTGTAGTTCTTGAGATCCAAAGAAAGCAGCTCCCCAAAGTCCGCTCTCTTCGTTATCTAGTAAATAGACCGGTAGGTCGGCGAGCACCGCTGCATGTGCGTGCGAAGCCCGAAATGTTTGTTCGAATGCTGCATGGGTAAGAAGCATTGGATTCTTTGCTGCCACACCTCCTGCGATATATACGCCACCTGTTGCGAGAGGTTCCAGAGCAAAATTTCGACAGACTCTTCCATAAAACCTCGCTGCCCAGGCGAGGGTTTCTGATTCTTCAGAAAAGCCTGCCGCGACGTCTGCCGGCTGGAGTTCCTCTCCGCTAAGAAACCGATGAATCGAACTGAGGCCTCGACCTGAGACTACCTCATCCCAAACCAAATAATCGCGCTTGAGCCGTTGGACAAGATCTTGCTGAAATTCAAACTCTCTTGCAGATTCGGCAGCAAAATTGGCATGGCCTCCTTCAGACGGCATACCAATCAACTTTCCCGAAGCATCTCGAAGTAAGGCAGCCTTGCCCAGTCCAGTGCCTGCGCCCACTACTGCGATTGCGCCACCAGACTTCGGCTTACCCGCGAGTATCTGCTCAGCTCCCTCAACCACTGGCGAGACGCAGGCAAAAGCCTGGGCAAGAAAATCATTGATCAAGGCGAAACGACGAATGCCGAATGCGGCTTCGGCATTGGAGAGATCAATTTGCCAATCAATATTAGGCGGAACACAGTGCGTGCCATCTTCGATAGGCCCCGCGACGGCGAACACACAGATATCGAAATTTGAGGGAGCAAGATTGGGCGATTGTTGTGAAAGATTCTCCAGCAAAACGTCGAAGGAGGAGTTCTCCTTCGTTTTTAACCAATTACTTTCGCCTTGTTGCAGCGTGCCATCAGTGTGCACTTCGAATGCGCAGAATCTACTACTCGTTCCCCCGATATCTGCTGCAAGTATGGATTGACTCATTTCTGTAGCGGTCTTCGACCGCTCCTCAGCACTAGTTGCTACATTGCCCCTGGGACAGTATCGACTCCACCTGTGGACGCCGCGAGTACGCGGCAAGGATCAGTGGATGCGCGACAGCCGTCACCTAGTAGAGATATCTCTCTGCGCACCAATTTGGCAAAGAGAAAGGAGAATTTATGCGCACCTAAATCGTCGAAATTACTCTACTAGGTTGAGCAAAGCGCATTCTTGCATACCTCTTCGTTGCTGATGTGGTAATCTAAAGCTTTAGGGAAACAAATAGTAAATGGATTTGATAACTAGAGAACAATGAGCGAGTTCGACAACAAAACAGAAGGCGATGTTTTAACCAAAGAGGAGATCGAGACCAAGGAGCCTTCGATGTATAAGGTCATCCTGCTCAACGACGACTACACCACAATGGAGTTCGTGATTCTCGTCTTACAAAACGTTTTTCGAAAACGTACCGAGGAGGCACATTCGATAATGCTCTCGGTGCACGAAAAAGGCTCCGGTGTTGCGGGAGTGTATACTAAAGAAATTGCCGAGACTAAGGTTGCTACCGTTCATCATCTTGCAACCCAAAACGAGTATCCACTGAAGTGCAGTATGGAGGCCGTATGATGTTTGAAAAGGACCTCGAGGAAACGCTTCGTTCTGTTGCTGACGAAGTTCAGGCGCGTCGTCATGAGTATGTTTGTGTCGAGCATTTACTTTTCGCACTTCTCGAGAATGATAAAGGAGCGGCAATAATTCGAGGCTGCGGTGGAAGTGTTGCTCGGCTAAAACAACGTCTTGAAAAGTTTTTCTCGGCGAAAATTGAAACCCTCGAGTACGACTCCGCTCTTGAACCACAACAAACAATTGGCTTTCAGCGAGTAATTCAGAGAGCTGTGCTTCATGCAGAATACTCGAGTGCTGAGAAGCTCTCTATTGGAGATCTTCTTGCTGCAATTTTCACTGAGACGGAGTCTCATGCCGTCCACTACCTGTCTCTGGAAAACATTTCTCGCCTTGATGTTCTTGAATTCATCTCCCACGGTCCGCACTCTCGGTATGAGCATCTCGAACTGCCGCATCCGGACTCCTTCAATGACGTCGATGATGAGGACGAAGAGCCGATTGAAAGTGCGAATGCCTTGACACAATTCACCGTGGATCTCGTACAGCGAGCCATTGACGGCGAGATCGATCCTCTCATCGGTCGCGAGGAAGAAATCGACCGCATCGTCCACGTTCTCTGCCGTCGCAACAAAAACAACCCTCTGCTTGTGGGAGATCAAGGCGTCGGCAAAACCGCAATTGTCGAAGGTCTTGCCTTACGAATTGTCGCAGAAGAAGTCCCCCAGCAGCTTCAAAACGCAAAGGTCTATTCACTAGACATGGGTAGTTTGCTGGCAGGGACTCGCTACCGCGGTGATTTCGAACAACGATTAAAAGCGGTCATCCGACTGCTGGAGAAAGAGCCGGGATCGATTCTCTTTATCGACGAAATTCATACAATCATCGGCGCTGGCTCGACATCGGGTGGGACTCTTGATGCGGCCAACTTGCTTAAACCAATACTCACGAAAGGCACCTTGCGCTGTATCGGAAGTACTACCTTTGAAGAATATAAAAATCAGTTTGAAAAGGATCGTGCGCTCGCCCGA
>CAYGNZ010000038.1:5265-13139 GCA_964351345.1 uncultured Bdellovibrionales bacterium
TCGCGCTGTGCGTCATCGTGTCAGCCGCCGTCGAGACCTCGAGCGACTAAGGTCGTATCTTAGGAGGGGACAGGAGCGGGGCAATTATTGAAGGAAGGGTCATCCATGAGCTGGGTCCTCACCACACACATCGGCGCGAACGACGACCACCAGCGACGCGTCGAGGCGTTCGCCTCACAGCTCGCGTTGCCCTATGCACAGCGCGCATCACAGACGCTCGCGGCCATCGCGCGGGCGCATGAGGACGGCGTCGCGGTCGCGGCCTGGCACAGCGCGGAGGGCTGGATCGTGCGCTCGCCCGACGTTTTCTAAAAATTGATGTGGTCGAACCAAGCGTTGAGGAGTGTGTCGAGATCTTACGCGGACTCAAAACGAGGTTCGAGGAATTTCACAAGGTTGAGTACTCAAGTGCTGCACTCTCTGCCGCTGCCGAACTCTCCAAGAAATATATTAACGATCGCTTCCTTCCCGACAAAGCGGTTGATGTCATCGACGAAGCCGGCGCAATGTTGTCGCTCCTACGCCAATCAAAAGATAGTAGCGATAAGGAGGGGGATATTCCCAAAGTCACGGTCACCCATATCGAGAAAGTAGTGGCAAAAATCGCTCGAATTCCAGCACGCAGCGTAAGTTCGAGTGATAAGGAGAAGCTCCAGCTCCTTGAGCCTCAGCTCAAACAAGTTGTGTTTGGACAAGATGACGCAATTGACAGCGTGTCTCGAGCAATCAGGCGCGCACGCGCAGGACTTGCTCCAGAAGACAAACCAGTGGGTAGTTTCTTGTTTGCTGGCCCCACGGGCGTGGGGAAAACCGAAGTCGCTCGACAGCTCGCGAAAATTCTTGGTTTAGAACTCATCCGCTTCGACATGAGCGAGTATATGGAGAAGCACACGGTCGCTCGTCTCATTGGAGCTCCTCCTGGCTACGTGGGCTTTGATCAAGGTGGCTTACTGACTGACGCGATAACGAAAAACCCTCACTCGGTTCTTTTGCTCGACGAAATTGAGAAAGCACATCCGGATCTGTTTAATATTCTTCTACAAGTGATGGATCACGCTACCCTCACTGACAACAACGGACGGAAAGCAGATTTTCGTAACGTGATTATCATCATGACTTCAAATGTGGGCTCGGAGGGTATGTATGGCTCGCCAATAGGCTTTGGCAGTGTCGAACAAACCGTGGGGCAGGGCGCAATCGACAAAGCGTTTCGTCCTGAATTCCGTAATCGACTAGACAAGATCGTTAAATTCAAGGGACTTCCAATTGAAGTGGTAGAACAAGTCGTCGACAAGTTCATTACTGAAATTGATTCCCAGCTCAATGCAAAGAAGGCGAGCATCGTCGCCACTCAAGAGGCCAGACGATGGATTGCTGAAACGGGCTACAGCACTACCTACGGTGCTCGGGCAATCCATCGGCTCGTGCAAAGTGAAATTCGCGACAAGCTTGCCGATGAGTTACTTTTTGGTCGATTGCAGAACGGAGGAAGTGTCACCGTGGACCTTGTGAATGACCAAATTTCTCTAGAGATTAAAGCGCGCGACAAGCGGAGCAAGCGGGAAGACGCCTTGGTTAAATAGCGGCATCCTTGTACGTCTCTTGGTAGAGTTTAATCGCAGGAGCGAGTGATTTTTTCAACATTTTAACTCGCTCTACTTTGTTCGGATGACTTGAGTTCTCACCAGCATCGGCAAACAGCCTCAGCGCGCGCCGCAAAAGCCTTGGTGCATTTGCAGGATCATACCCTGCCAAGCCAAAAATAATCGCACCCATATTGTCGGCTTGCATTTCGAAATCTAAGCTTCCAAGCTCACCTTGCGCAAACAGCTTTGTGGAAATGCTTGAATTTTTGTCTCCATGGCGAAGCACAAGATGGGCCACCTCATGCGCTAAAACAAAGGCGAGTGTTTCCTCATTCTCTATTTGCTCTAGGAGTTCGGCATAGACCACAATCGAATTTTGATTCAGCGCTGCCGCGTTTGCATGCCCGCCTGCGTCAATTACGAAATGCGGCCACATCCCTTGAGGAACGCCAAGCGCTTGCGTGAAGCGATTTAGAATCCGTTCTACCCTTTCAAAGTTCTTTCCCGAATACTCCACCCGATGTCCAAAACGCGCCGCACGAGAGGTAACGTATTCCTGAGAGGCAGCAATTGATCGCTGAGTGGGTACTTGAATTGGCGGAGTATGCACACTATTCGAAGCGATTGTACGCGAACATGAAGTGCAGAGTAGTCCGCTAAGGAGAAGAAGAAATGTCACCACTGTTTGCCGATACATCGTAGCTCCCAGGGGGCTTTTCGCGCTCCCCTGGAGTCAAATCTGCGTTTTTCCAAGCAGTGCTCCAGTATTTCTCCGCATACTGCGCCTGATTCCGACAAGAACCGCCTGTTGTGTACAGCATTGCCAGAAATCCACAGTATTTCCTTCGGGATTTCTCGGGGTCAAAAGATGGTGAAGAAGTGCTTTTCACTGCATCTAAAGCAACTAGCGATAGATCCCTCTTTTTTTGAGGCAAAAGGGTTGTAATATTAGGTGCTTACGAATTCGTCCCCTCGGGGGCAACTCAAGACTGGCTGATGAACGATTCAAAGTGGTGGCATAAGGAGGGCAATAAGGTCGTCTGCGAACTCTGTCCGCGCCGATGCCGCCTACCCGAGGGCTCACACGGTTTTTGCTTCGTTCGCACAAACAACGGCGGCCAGATGGAGCTCACGACATATGGGAGAAGCACTGGTTTTTGCATTGATCCGATAGAGAAGAAGCCGCTGAACCATTTTCTGCCCGGCACTGCGACCCTCTCGTTTGGAACTGCAGGCTGTAACCTCGGCTGTAAATTCTGTCAGAATTGGGACATTTCCAAATCGAAACAAACAAGCATCCTCAGTCGAATTGCAAGTCCTGAAGAAATTGTTCGAGTTGCAAAAGCGCGGGGCTGCCATAGCATTTCGTTCACCTACAACGATCCGGTAATCTGGGCAGAGTATGCGATTGATACGGCGATAGTGGCAAAACGCGAGGGGCTGAAAACCGTCGCGGTATCTGCGGGCTACATTACTCCGGAAGCTCGAGGCGATTTCTTTGAACACATTGATGCGGTCAACATTGATCTCAAAGCCTTCACCGAGTCGTTTTACCGCTCATTAGCGTTAGCCGAGCTTGGGCCGGTTCTTGATACGCTTTGTTGGCTCAAGCAGGAAACCGATGTGTGGTTGGAAATAACAAACTTGGTCATCCCTGGAGAAAATGACTCGTTTAAAGAAATAGCCGAGATGTGCCAATGGATTGAGAAAAACCTTGGTACAGAGGTGCCTCTGCATTTCTCTGCATTTCATCCCGATTACAAAATGCGGGGACTTCCACGAACCCCTCCGGAAACACTCAATCGCGCACGTGCTCAAGCAAAAGATGCGGGTCTAGAGTATGTCTATGTCGGCAATCTTCAGGATTCCTCACGTCAAAGCACCTATTGTCCATCGTGCGCATCGACCCTAATTGAGCGAACACGATACGCTGTTTCAGAGTTCCATATTAAGGACAATTGTTGTGCAAACTGCGGACATCAGATTCCTGGCGTATTTGAAGAGTCTCCCGGTAGCTGGGGGGAGAGGCGCGAGTTGCTCACTATCGGAAATCCGCCAAGCCGAACTCCAGAACGCGAACAACCAAATCCTGCCAACTCGCAGATCGAGCATGCGCAAGTCCATCTATCTCAAGCGACTGATGCGGTACGAGAACTTGCAGAAGCGAATCGAACATCCCAGCCCGCACTTCCCGAAGTTCCTGAGACCAATCCTCGAATCGAATTTCGTGGAGAACAATTCAGCGAATTACTTCATTACACCCACGAGCTTGTAGTCGCAGCGATTGAGAAGCGACCGCCACGTCGTGAGCTCAACGAAGCGCTCGGTTCTATCGAAAGTTTTGGGCTTTTTGTTTCAATTAAGCGAGGTCAGCTCCTCCGGGCCTGCCGAGGATACTGGGGCGACCCGAAGGTTCGCACGCTTAGAGATTTGCTCCATCGAAGTGCCCCCGCAGCAGCCACCCTTGACCCTCGATTCCCCTCACTCACTGCTTCCGAGATTCCGTTTCTTTCCGTCGAGCTTTCTCTGATGTATGACCCCGCCGTAGTCCAAGCAACGGGGATGAATCGAGCAAACGAATTCAAGGTCGGTACACATGGGGTGGCGATTTCACATCCGAATGGTCGAGGATTACTGTTGCCTCAGGTAGGTGCGAACAGAAATTGGACTGCGCAGAATCTACTCGAACAAGTCTGCCGCAAAGCAGGTTTGCCGGCTGATGCCTGGTTACAGCCTGAGACTCAACTCCTTCGGTTTCGCTGCAGTATCGTGGCCAGCAAGCCTCATCGGAATGAGATCAAAGGTCTTGAGATCCTCGCTCACTCTGAGCCACGTATGCTTGATATCCTCAATGCAATTGCCGGGTTTGGGCCACAAGAACTAAAACTTCCCTCGCAATTCGTGCAACCCTATGAAGCACCGATGGGCATCTACCTTGAAGACGAATTCGGTGAGCATACTGCGTATTTCCAGCAAGTCGGCTCACTGCTTCAATTGCTACAGCACGGCATCCATTCACTTAAAGAATCCCTACTCAGAGAGAAAAAAGAGCTGGGAAAAATTGTCAGCGCATACTTTCTAAACCAGCCGATATCCTTGCAAGCGAGTGACTATCCGCAACGACACGCAACTCTTGCAAGCGCAGCTATTCTTGGCACACACGGTTCAGCGAAAGCATTACTGCTACCAGAAGCTGAGGTTCCGCAAGATAAAATACCTGGCATCTTTGAAAATTTCGGCCTGCGTCCAGCGGACTGGCTTCAATCCGACGTCGGTCTGCTCGCCTATCAGGCGTATCCGCTTCAGCCCCAAGTAGCAGAGGCTCAAGCAAACATCTTCACACCAAGAGAGGCAGCGTTTGCCGGACGCTTCTATCCGCAAACGGCTGAAAACGTGGTGGAGAATATCTCCCGACTGCATAGCCTGAGGAAAGGTATTGAGGCCTCACCTTTTCACGCAGTGCTTCTGCCGCACGCCGGATGGAAATACTGCGCTGACATCATTGTCAAAACGCTTGCACACACAACACCGGTAGAGCAGGTAATTGTGATAGGCCCCAAACACACTCCGCGAGGTGCCCATTGGGCTTTGGATAGTCATTCCGCTTGGAATTTACCACACGCTAGTGTTCGGACTAGCTCGACCCTTGTGCAATCGCTTCTTCGATGCGCACCTCAGTTAGTTTTGGATAAGGAGGCACATATCGATGAGCACGCTACCGAAGTTCTACTCCCATTCTTACATGAGATGAATCCGCAACTCGAAATCGCGGCGATTGCTCTCGGACACTCAAGCTACGAAGAACTCGATGCTCTCTCTGATGCGCTCCTTGCCACGCTTGCTTCAATGCCGCAGGCTCCGCTTTTCGTCATCTCGAGCGATATGAACCACTATGCGGAGGAAGAAGAGAATCGCAGACTTGATGCACTGGCTCTAGACACTCTGGAGCAAAGTGATGCAAAGGCGCTATTTGAGGTCTGCAATGAACACAGAATTAGCATGTGTGGGATGCAAGCAGCAGTGGTCGTCCTTCGAACCTTAGAAAAGCTCTTCGGCAAAACCACTGCGAATCTTATTGATTACCAAACAAGTTCACGGGTAACGAAGGATTCGAGCCGCGTTGTGGGTTACGCGGGAATGACCTTCCGCGCAGGGTAAGGATCTCGCTAGGCGCTCTTACCGCGCTCGGGATTTTCAACTTCGAGTCCAGCCCCTCCCCCATCAAGCTGCAAGAACAGTCTCATTTGCTCTATAAGCGTATCGAAATCTTTTTGTTCGGCAAGATTGAGGCGATACTCGTTGATCACTTTGATCATCATATCTCCTTGCCAGGCCTGCCAGGCTTCCGCAGAAACATTTTCATAAATCTCTTTGCCAAGCTCGTCGGCAAACGGAGGTGCATCCAGACCGGGGGCCTCTCGACCAAGTTTTCTACATTGCACCAAGCGCTGACTCATATTCTCTCTCCTTCCAAGTTTGCGGTTCTCTGCGCAAACTACACAAGTTTAGCCGAGGAATGCAAATGCCTGGAGTAGCATTCCCGCCACATACCTTGGGGATTGTATGAGATCCGTTTTCAACTCGCTTCACTAAGACTATCAAGCTGTCGGCGTAGGAGGCTTAGAAACAGCCCAACGTCGGTAACCACACCCACAGATTGTAAAGAGCCTCGGTCACTAAGCTTTGTCACCACGGCAGGATTAATATCCACGCAGATCAGCTTTACCCCTGCCGGAGTCATATTCCCAACTCCGATTGAATGAAGCATCGTTGAGAGCATCAGTATCATATCCGCGGATCGCACCTCTTCGGTGTATCTTTGCTGAGCCTTGATGATGTCCATTTCTGTCTCTGGCAAGGGACCGTCATCGCGAATTGAACCTGCGAGCACGAAGGGAATATCGTTTTTCACGCACTCATACATGATTCCACTGGTAAGGCGACCGGCTTCTACCGCTTGCTTAATGCCCCCATGGCTTCGAATGGTATTGACAGAACGCAGATGATGTTGATGCCCACCCTTCATCACCACACCGCGGCTGAGATCGACTCCAAGGGAGGTTCCCATAAACGCCTGCTCAATATCATGAACGGCGATTGCGTTTCCGCCGAGCAGGGAGTGCACATAGCCATCTCGAATTAGTTTTGCGAGATGCTCACCACCACCAGTATGTACAACCACTGGTCCCGCGGTCACCACAACCTTGCCGCCACGCTCCCGAATTCGGCGAAGCTCCCAGGCGATTTGCTCAACGACAAGCTCGACTCTGCGTTCTGAAGAAACTTCAGAAGCCATAAACGAGAATTCTTGGTGTGCAGACTTCGAGAGCAACACGTCTTTACTTTGTGTCCGAATACCTTCAACACCGATAATAACCTCCTGCCCCACTTGCAAGTCTCGCATCAGACGACAGTCTGCGACGACGTTCTTTCCTGAGGATTCAACAACCACACAGGCATCCATTCTCTGATGCTGAACGGGCATCCAACTCCCCCCAATACGAACTTCAGTTGGATATATTGTGGTGATGTAAAAGTCTTCAGGTGCGACACCTGCTTGTTCAACCTTCCGCACTACAACATCTTTCTCCTCGTCTGCGCGAACCACACCGCCTAAGCCGATGAGACGAGCAATAATTGCTTCCAGCTTCACCGCATCCGGGGCAATCACATCGATTTTTGCTGAGGAGCTACTGTTTCGTTGCTGGCCCGGCTCAAGAGAAAGGATTTGAAAACTTCCTCCATTCTCAACTATTTCATCAAGCACTTGGTTGAGCAGTCCTTTATCAAGAATATGCCCATCAAGTCGGAGGGTTCTACGGACTTGCGTTTTACGATGGGTCGCTGACGTACTCGGCTCTTCATCCAGTCTCAATGTCAGACATTTTGCAGCCCCTCCCGCTCGAATAAACTCGTTGAGGGGAGTCTGATGGACTGAAAATCCGAGAGCTTCTAGTCGAGAAAGTAGCTCTGGTGTGGCTTTGTTGAGAATGATTTCTTTCTCAATATTGACCGCATTACAGGCAAACGTCGTTGCATCGGCTTCCGCAACTGCAATCCGCTTCTCCTTCGGAACACGCTCTTCAATCGCCGCCAAAGAGTACCGATCAAAGGCGGCTGGATAGTAGAGTAGATAACCCTCCGAGAGAGGACAGAAGCAGGTATCGAGATGATAAAATCTTTCATCCGTAAGACGAAGAGAGACTACCTCGATATCAAGCCAGTCTGCGATATAGGAATGCGACTGTAGTTCCGAGCGAAAGCCGTAACCAGCCCAAAGTAGGTGCT
>CAYGNZ010000038.1:13149-14502 GCA_964351345.1 uncultured Bdellovibrionales bacterium
ATCATTTGGCAGGCGAAAAGTCTCAAATCCTTGGGATTCAAACCACTCTTTGAAGTAGGGTTCCTCAACCTGTCGTTCGGGATGATAGAATCGACTCAGTATTACTTTCGAACCCAGAACCAATCCGGCGTTTGCGGTAAACACCAAATCGGGAGCTCCCTTCTTGCCCTTGATTAGTTCAATTTCTGCTCGTGACTGTAGTTCTTTGTATAAGCCCTCCCACTGTTTGGAAGCGATTTCGACAGTGGACTTCGCGACGTTTCCTTCCATCCATGGATTAATGACGTAATCGACCGCGTAGAACTCGGGACGACACATGAGAATACGACTTTTCATATAGGCTCTCAGGGACTCCTGGCGGAGTCATTTTTCAGTTAGAAAATCAGCAGATGTACTGCACTGTACACACTATAAAGTTCAGCCTTCCGCCGAAACAAAAAAGACCGGGGTTACCCTGGCTCATACTCGCAGCTCAATTATAGCTACTCTTTCTCGCGTAATTGTTTAACTAAGATGAATCTAGTGCGTCGAAACTGCATCTAATTCCTGTCAGCATCCGTGCAACGACGCCTAGCCATTAGAATACGCATTCGAGGGAATTTGAGAGTACGCAAACTACTTGCGCCCCGGATCGTTAAGTAGCGGCTAAAATAAGACGTTTCTGCATTGGTGGGGCGGCTCTCACAGCGGTTTTTGGTAGATCTACCAGCAAACCACGGCTAGGAACTAAAACGTAGTATACGGTCTCTACGTGCCATCGGAAGGGGTATCTCGATGTCAATCAACATCAACAGCAATCTATCATCACTCAACAATCAACGGCAGCTTAACAAGGCAAGCACGAGCCTCAGGGCAGCGTTTAACAAGCTTTCAAGTGGCAAGAGGATTAACAAGGCATCTGATGATGCCGCAGGTGCTCAAATCGCAGCAGCGCTACAAGCCGAGCAGGCAAGTTCAGGTGTTGCCGCAAGAAACATTAGTGATGCGGTGTCTCAGCTAAGCATCGCTGACGGAGCGCTACAATCCTCTGCAAACATTACGACGAGATTGAATGGGCAGCAAGTTCTTGGCTCAACGACATCGATACAAAGCGGCACTGATGGATCGGCAAACTCGCAAACAGAAGTTACCGTTGGAGACGTGAGCTCAAGCGGGCTCTCTCTAAATACGCTCGACATTTCCACACAGGCCGGGGCTCAAGCCGCAGTTGATGCAACAAAAACTGCGGTAGAAAGCATTGCGGTATCCCGTGGCCAAATCGGTGCGGCTGAAAGTCGGCTTGCGTCAGCATTTGAAAATATTCAGACGCGAACTATTGGGGTCGCCGAAGCTCGAAGTCGAATTGAGGATGCA
>CAYGNZ010000039.1:0-9650 GCA_964351345.1 uncultured Bdellovibrionales bacterium
ATGGATGGACGAAGGTCTATCAGAATCAGAAGAATAAGTGGTCCTGGCAGTCTGCTACAAAGGATCACGATCCACAGGCGATTCGTCGACAGTTTAATGCCGGAACGCACAGCTTAGAAATATCTGGGCGTTCAAACGGGCATGCAGTTGATAGAATAGTCTTGTTCAAGAAGAATAGTGTGAGCTTTGGTGATGCGAAGTTCACCAACTTCCCGCAATCCAAACGAACGAACTAGGTAGGGTATCACCTCCCCTGAGTTGCCTTAGGGGAGGTGAATCCTCTTTGCGCCTTAGCGCGCAGGACAGGTTCCAAAATTCTGCTGTAATACTTCCTGCACCTTCTCAGCAAAAAGCCTCTGTCCCTCAGGCGTGATGTGCCCGTCGTAGGGAAAAAAGAGCTTCGACTCTTGGGCTCGCTTACGAAACGTTTCGGTGAACTGAAAATGTTCCAAACCATTTCGCTCAGCTGCAATCGCAATTGCCTTGTCCATTGCATCACTGGAAAGAAAGCTCTGGTCTACTTTAAATCCCATCGCCTCGTAGTTTTTTAAATTCTCCTCTGAGGTATAGGCGCCGCTTGGCATTGAAAACACCAGCACCTTTGCGCCAACCTTTGCGGCTGCTTGTTTAATTCGTCCCAAGTTCAACGCAAGATGCTCGACCGCTCCTTGCACAAGGGGGTCATCGAGTTGCATCGTCCAGCGAAGGTGCTGTGGTTTCTTTATCGCAAGGGAGATAAGCCCGGGATTTAAACCGCCTGAGCGAAACATTTCTTTGATTTCTGTGGGAATACGCTCAAAGCGCTTTTGATATTTCTCGGGGAGCTTTGACTCAAAGCGCTCAGCGAGATTCTTCCAAACAGTCCGCATTTCAATACGATTAGGAGAAATTCGTCGCCTAAGTTCAACAAAATTAGGAAACAGCTTCTCAATGAAGTTTGCTTCCTGCTCTTGGCCAAGATCTTCCTTGCTTGCCTCTTTACCAAGCTCGGCTTGTCGCTGTTCGTGGGCAACCTTGATTAAGCTTTGGCCCAGATCATCTCCTTGCAATACCGCAACAAGCACAAGGTCGGGCTGGAGCACGGGAATGGCAGTCTCTGCAATATCGGCGTACCCATCTACCGCGCGCCCGCCACGTCCAAGGTTCAAAGCCTCAAAGGCACAACCAGCGCCGCTCAATTCGCGTTCGAGCGCTTTTGTCCAGGTTTCTTCTAGGGCCACACCTGAACCGAAGGTAAATGAGTCGCCCAAGGTCATCACTCGCAGCTTATCGCTTCGTTTCGCCTCAATCTCATGGTCACGAAACCCAAGAGAGTTTATCTTCGCGGTATAGTGAAACTCGGGGGTATCGAACACCGTCTCGGTTCCGCTTTCAAAAATTAGATCCTGGTGAACAGGTAATATCAAACCAACAAGCCTATCCATTGCGAAGGCAAGGATGAGCGTGAAGAGAAGTGATCCGAGGAGAAGGAGTATATTTTTCATGCTAGGGTAGTGTATTGAGCAGTCTCAAAGAATACAACATAGTCCTGAGACGAGTAACACGCTACGCATACAAGGTTCTAGTGAATCGTGTTCGCACGAGTTCGTTAGGCACTGCTTATCAATGAAGAGATTTCTTTTAAACACGCTATTATTTACCTTCTCGATCGGCATTTGTGTGCTTCTCGCCGAGATAGCCCTTCCCCTCCTCGGGCCAAGCTCTCGACTCGATTACTTTGCACCACAATTTCCTATCAGCGATCCTGTGCACGGGTATCTAAGCAGACCCAACAGCGAAGGCTGGTATGAGCGGGCTGATTTCACTCAATGGGTACGTTTCAACGAATACGGACACCATGATTCTCCCGTTCCCCCGCCGAACTCAGACAGACAACGAATTGTTACAGCGGGCGGCAGCTTTACTGCCGGACTAGAAGTCGAAATCGAAGACACCTGGCCGAAGCAGCTTGCGGGCTTAGTCGGAGACAAATACGACGTGATAAACATGGCCGCTCAGGCTCGAAAATTTTCTTTTTTTGCGCGCTACTTCGATGAGAAATTTTACCAAGAGATTAAACCAGATTTACTCTTGTTTGGTTTTTCATACGGGCGCCTTTCAGCAGATTCAAAATATGTAGGGGATGAGCCTGCCTGCTTACGCGCCAATTCGTACCGAGGGATGGTCTATTTTTATGGATCGGATGGAGATACAAAAGTACGGCAAGCAATTGACAGGGTATTAGAGCTAGATTTTTTCCCGGTAGGTCTTTATCAATCCGAGTCGATGTTACGTCGGAGTGCCTTGGTACAACTCGCGTTACACTATCAAATGCAACGAATCAAAGAGCTACCCGAAATTGGTGGAGTAAAGTTTCAGGGCAATATTGCTCGCGATCGGAGCTGCAACAAAGAATATTCAGATGAAAACACCCGCGCAAACATTGAGCGGATTCTACAGACGGCGAAAGAGCATGAGGTTCCTGTTGTGTTCTTTTTTATCCCGAAAAAGTCCTGCTACTTAGAATCCGAAGATGCCTCAACTCGACTCCCCACGTATTTTAAACCCGAACACACGGCGTATGATCTCTGCGAGGAGTTCAAACAAGACTATGCTCAACGCGCCGTCGCACTTCATTGGCAGCACGATGATCATCCCAACCAGGCGGGACACGCACTTATTGCTCAAGCAGTGGAGCAACGCTTGAAAGACTTAGGGTATTTGAACGCGCAGTAGTCTAGGACGAAGCTCGGTCAACCGAACGTACCGCTGCACAGAACGCACTCATTAGTTGCAAACTCTTTCTACCCGGAGCACGCTCGATCCCACTGGCGGTATCAACCGCATAGGGTTGATACTTCCGAACTTTTTCGCCTACGTTCTCTGGAGTAAGTCCTCCAGCAATAATGAGCTTCTCTTTGGCAACTTTTGAAAAAACCTCCTCAAGTTGGGCCTCGCCTACTTCCTCTCCGGTCCCGCCATAGGCCTCTTCACTGAAACGATCAAGAAGAAGGTAATCAGCAAGTGTCGCAAAGATTTCAATTTGAGGGTCTGTTTCCGGATTGCCAAGTCGTAGAGCTTTAATCACCGTCCAGGTGTCCCATCCTTGGCAATACTCTAGGGATTCGTCACCGTGAAACTGTAATCCGGAAAGTCCCACACTTCGAGCTATCTCGCTTACTTCAGCGCGTTCTGCATTTACAAAAACGCCAAACGTTTGAACAGAAGCTGGAAGGGCTCGTACAATCGTCTGAGCATCAAGTCGTGAAATAGCGCGAGCACTTCGAGGATAAAAATTAAACCCGAGCATATCAGCACCAAGATCAATTGCCGCCTCAGCATCATCAAGCGAGGTGATTCCGCAGAATTTTATTTTTGTCATCGCCCACCTACTGCTGATTACAAAACTCAACTACTGCTTCAAGAACTTTATATGCTTCTCCGCTACTCAGAATTTCCCCCGCCTGCTGATAGCCTTCCTCGATTGTTGCAGCTTTTTGCGCCACATAGAGCGCAGCACCGGCATTTATCGCGACAATATCGCGGTAGGGACTACTCTGCCCAAGGAGTAATTCTTTAGCTCGTGTTGCAGCTTCCGCGGGCGGAGCCCCAAGCACGTCTTCAATCTTCGCGCGGCTAATACCAAACTGTTCTGGCGTAATCTCGTATTCCTTGATTCCGCCATCAACTAGCTCAAGCACCTTCGTTTTCTCGCACACACTGATTTCATCAATGCCGTCTTCGCCTCGCACCACGAGCGCTCGTTGCGTTCCTGTTTTCGCCAAGGTCTCTGCCATGACTTCCAACATTTCTCCGTTGCTCACACCAAGAAGTTGCAGAGCGGCACCTGCGGGATTGCAAAGCGGACCTAGGAAGTTAAACATCGTGCGAAACCCGAGCTGTTTACGTAGTTTCGCTACTCGTGCCGTTGCGGCGTGATGTGCGGGAGCGAACATAAAACAAAAATTTGTTTGCTCAAGACAAGTGCTCAAGGCCTCCGGACTCAAATCCATTCTCAAGCCCAAGGCTTCAAGAAGATCCGCACTACCACAACGACTCGTTGCTCCCCTATTTCCGTGCTTTGCAACGGGCTGGCCTGCGGCAGCAACCACAAAGGCAGAAAGCGTAGAGGTATTAAATGTGTCGTAGCCACTACCTCCCGTGCCGCAGGTATCAAGCAGTGCTCCCGCACTCGGAACGGAGACCTCAGTCATGTGATCGCGAAGCGCTCTCACACCTCCTGCAAGCTCGTCACTACTTGGCCGTCGTACACTGGTCGCGTAGAGATAGGCCGCTATTTGCGCGTCGGTAGGAGCATCTTGCTCTTGCCCCATAAAAGAGGAAAAGATTTGGTACGTCTCGGCTTCGCTCAGCACTTCGCCTTTTGCCAAACGTTTCAAAAATTCGATCATGCTACTGCTGCTCCCTTACTCCTACCTCGCAGCCGCTGCGTGCCATTCGCACCCAGAGACAAACCGCGTTCTCGTACAGACCCTGCACAATACTTGAGCAAGATACTGCGCTCAGCATAGCCTAAGCAAAGATAAGAGGAAACGTGTTGCGAATTCAGCAAGCAGAGAGGGGTCTAGGACTTGCGAACGATTACCACAGGGTTCAACAAAGGACGAACGGCGGCAAGCTGAAATACTCGCAGTATTGAGTCGTCATCCATCACGGTGCTTGCCGGAAGAATCACTTTTCCATCTACAGCAACAAGTGGTTCCGCAAGCTGCATGCCGACGAGTAAATTGTAGATCTGAATCTCCTTGGTCGTCACATCGCCAAAAAGTATGGTTGCCTGTCGTTGTGCGCCTTCTAGAGCGATGCGACGCTCGGCTTTTTGTTTCCGCGTCAACACCTTACGGAAGGCATTAATTTCAGGATCTTGATGAAGCACTGCTTCTGCAATCACGCGCCCCATTCCTTCCTTTAAGTCCTTAGTCTGTATTAGCTTGGTATCTCGTAAGGAGCGAAGCGCTCTATTTGCGCCAAAATGGTTAAACTTACCATGACGCCAACATGCTCGGTCACTTGCTTCAGCCAAAATCACACACTCTGCGATTCTTCTTTCCTCATCAGTGATCATCGCTGAGTCACTACTGAGAATTTGAGCGACATGTTCAATCACCTTGGCAGACTCTGAATCTTCGATTTTTTCTGCCACCACTTGGGCACTACTACGAAACGCAATTGCCAGTTTCTTTAAGTAGTCTGGCGCATCATTCCGGAATAAATCAAAGCCCAGGGCACTTTCCCCTCCTCGCGCAAGACTCCAGTTGAGCATCAGCGCACTGGTGCGAATCATTCGATCTGCCTCAGCGAGCTTATGTGAATTCGCCAGTGCTGAAGAAAGGTACGTCGTGCGACGCGCATGCAATCCAAGCCAGTAGTTCACATCCGTCATCGCCGAGAGTGCTTTTTGCAGATTGGCTTTTTGCGGATGGGCGGGAAGTAATACCTCGTCATCAAACGCATCAAGAGAGTTCGCGTGCAGAAGGAACACTCCTCCCCTGCCCGATTCAATCTTAGTTGGATCAGTAAAGCTCAGTGAACGCGCTGTTTGCTGAGGAGTAAGTTCTCCCTCCTCCCCTGAATCTGTTTGTTCAGTAAAGGAATCGAGGAGGCGTTCAAGTTTAAATGGGTAGTCTATTGCAAGATAGCGGCGAAACTCTTGTTGCACAGGGTGATAGTGCTCTGTCACGCGCTTGCCGAAGAAAATCATCGGTCTTTCATAAAGCTCTTCGGCGCGAGTAAGTTCAATTACTCGTTCTGAAACCTCATCTTCACTTGAAGAGGCATCGAGTATGCAGGCAGCCGGCAGTTTTTTTCTTGCAAGCGAACAGGCATCACTCATCTCGCGCACCACATGAATGTTGAATCCACGTTTCTTGAGTGCAGCGATCAGTTCGCCGTGTTCTTCGCTTCTACCGCGAATATAGATGATGTCGTTTTTCATCGCTTAGTACTGGGGCTAAGTGCCTAACACCAATAGTAATCGACATGAGTTGAGCAGGGCTAAAGGCTTGGGCCAGCAAGGATTGCAGTCGAAATTAGGCTCTAGCTAGAGGAATTTGAAGACTATTCGTTTCGAGCTTGTTCGAGTCGCTCGGCGATTGAACTTAATTCGGCGCTTTGTTTGGCAGTTTGGTTGGTGCCTGTGGTGAAGCGCGCCTCTTGTCCATACTGAAAGCTAATCGTGGAATATGCAGAGTAGAGTGCGGATGCCTCTGGATTACTACTCGCCAGTAAACCGTTGGTTTCAGCCTTTCGTCCGGCGAGCTTGCCATAATATGCCTGCGAAAGATTACCCTTTCCGGCTTCATAATCGCTAATATGCTTTTCTAAATCACTGACATCGCCATTTGATGAAAGGGTGACGAATGCAGCCGGCTCTGCTGCGACAGTGGATTTTTCAGCGTCTTTTTTTGCAGAGCCATCAAGGTACGACTCGTACTGCGCTATTGCATTGGCGCTGAGAAGACTTGGATTTAGACGTGAGAGTAAGCTCATTGCGTAATCATTCCATTGAACAGCAAATACTTCCGTAATAGGTCTGTCGACGAATCCCCGGCGAGGCTTGAGCAGTTTTTGCCCAAGCATTTAAAATTACTCATCTTTTTTGTTTTCGGCTGCGTCTGAACGTTCTCAGCGCCTAGAGCTAGTGGGTCGCCCCTTGCTGAGCTACTTGCTATTGTCCCCTCGATGATTGCCAAACCGAAAAATCAGCGCCGTTTTATTCTCTCGCTTCTGCTCATTCTTAGCTTCGCCTGGTGCTACCAAGCACAGGTAAGCACGGCTCCTCGTGAGTGGCTTGGTATGGAAGGTTTGCAGTGGCAGTTCAATGATACTTGTTTAAAAAGCGCGCATATCAAGAGCATGCCAACAGCGGCTGTCTCTTTAGCTCCGGGAAAGGGCAGCATTATTTGTCGCTCGAATACCTTTTTACCTCAGGCAAATAAACTAGCCTTTTGGACGGCAAGCAATGCCGCGAGTGCAAAGTCGTTTTCAATTATCGCGCGAAGTAGAGACAATCAGCTACTCGCGCAGCGAGAAATCTTACCAACTCCTGACTGGCGAGAGCAGCCCATCGAACTTAGTGATTGGCAGTCTGGAGAGATATTCATAGAGCTGCAGAGAGCGGATTCAGCGACAAATCAGGAGAGGCTTAGTGTTCGCAGTCGGATGGAGTATTTCGCCGATCCGCCCGCGGCGCCTCCCTCATTGCCCCTGCTAATTGCGCTCTCTTTCGTCTTGGCCGCCTGCCTACTCTTCTTCTTTTTTCGCTATATTGCTGCGGCCTCCACCTCGCGTTTTGCCCTATTTTTATTTTGCTGCGCTGTTTTTACCCATTTTAGACAAGAGGTGTATTTTTACTGGGATGAGTGGCACGTCCTCTCTCGCTTTATGAAGCTTGGTTGGCCCGGTTCAATTTACACTCATAATGAACACTTCCTCCCGCTGTTCTTTGGTTACTACCAAGCGCTTGTCCGCACCCTCGGTTCGCACTATCTCTTATTTATTTTGATATCCCTGCTTCTGCACACGGCCAACGCCGTGCTGTTCTCCAAGCTTCTGCAAAGAATTGCCGCACAGGCAGCGAGCGCAAAAACGGCTTCTCGCTTACTTGCCTTGTTGTTTTTGCTCAGTGCGCTTCATGCAGAGGCACTACACTGGGCCTTTGAAGCCTCACTTCTTTTGGCCCAAACTATTGCGCTCATCGGGTTCATTCTTGCCTGGGACGGGGTGAGCGAACGCTCCTCTCGCCGAATCTACGCAGGAGCACTCTGTTGTGGACTCTCACCATTGTTTTTTGGCAATGGTTTTGCCACTTCCTTCCAGCTTGCAGCCTTGCTCGGTTTCGGCAGCTTATTCATCGCTTCCCAATCGCGCCCTTCTCATGCCGTTACTCGCTTTCGAAAACGGCTCCAGTGGTGTGTTGCCACCCTATTTTCTTCCGCACTGGTGTTTGCCGGTTCTGCTGCGCTTTATCTAATTTTTCGCGAAGGTGCAGGGCACGGCGTTGAACAAGCACGCCCCTTTGAAAATCTCGAAGCGGTTAGCAATTATCTCCTCGTAGGAACGGGCCTCGGCACGGCCCTACGCGGGATGGGCCTCTACCCCATCCTCAATCCAAGTGCCGCACCACAGGTTTTGAACTATCTCGCTCGGTGGCTGCCGTTTTTAGAGACGTATCAAGCACAAGCAAATCTATTTTTTGCCTGGATCGGAGTGCTCCTCCTCGGGCTTTGCATTCTCTACGGTTCTTGGGGAACTCATCGTCGGCAGAATCTTCGCACCACCGCGATTGGCCTTACTTTCATGCTCTCCTCTTTAGTGCTCCCCGCCTTCGGTCGCTGGCAGCTTGGTGTTGAGCAGTCGCTTTCTTTGCGCTACCACTACGCCGCCTTGCTCGGCCTGGGCATTGTGTTCTTGCCTGTTTTTGTGAAGCTCTTTGGCACGCTGAGCACACAAACCCCGCGCAGACCCCGGCAAGAAGCCATACTATTTTTTGTTATTGTGCTGCATATAAGTTCTCAATTTACTGCAAGTGGTGTGTTCAGCCACTTCACGTCCGCCGGACGAGAGAATCAAGAATTCCTCCAACAAATGGAGAGTTGGAACGAGTGGCGTTTAGCCGCTGGTAAACGCAAATCTTGGGAAGGAGAACCAAGCGCCAGCGCTGGCCTTCAACCTCGATTTCCGACAAACCTCACCCCAGGTGTTCATCCTGATGGCATTGCAGAAATCATGAACTGGCTTGCGCCAAGCGGTTATCGAAAACCCTAAACTGATACTTTTTTAGAATTAAACTACTCCTGCACGAATGGCTCTAGATGAACCAAAACATCCCGGAGGCAGGTGTGTTTCTCAAGCAGGTGATCGCGAAGCTTGTGACTAATCGAATGCCCCTCTCTGACCGAAATATCAGGGTCCACCTCTAGATGTATATCTGCCAAATACTCAAGACCTGATTTACGCACCCAGAGCGTTTCAACTCCGAGTACTCCTTTGACCTCCAAGGCATCATCTTTTAGCTGTTGCACCAGCTCAGGCTCAGCCTGAGCATCCATTAATTCACTCGCCGATGCTCGAAACAGTTTCGCGGCAGAGAATATGATTGCCCCTACGATGACAAGTGCAGCAACTTCATCTGCCCAATACAGAGTATCACCACCAAAACGCACAAATCCTAAACCAACAAGAGCAGCGAAAGCGGAAAAGGCATCCGCTCGGTGATCCCAGGCGTGTGCAGTGATCACTCTCGAGCCCGTTTTTTTCGCCACTTTGATATTGTATCGATAGAGAGCTTCTTTAATCAGCACATTCGCTCCTGCTATCCAAAGTGCCCAAAGCGGTGGGAGTTGATGCGGAACTTTCAAGCGAACAATCGCTTCTCCCGCTACCCACACGGCAGAGACGATCAACAGGAGTGCAACATTTACGGCGGCAATTGCCTCGGCTCTCGTGTGACCGTACGGATGGTCCTCATCAGCAGGCTTTTGCGCCAGACTGAGGGCAAAAAGCACGGATGCATTTGTGAGCACATCTCCAAGTGAGTTAACCGCGTCTGAAATCAGAGCAAAGCTGCTTGAGATGAGGCCACCAATGAGTTTGGTCACTCCCAAAATGAGGTTCGCTGCCAATCCAATCCAGGCAGCGCGTGCCGCGTC